>JBBTVG010000008.1 GCA_038063375.1 Patescibacteria group bacterium | reverse complement strand
GCTCCGCGGGTAGGACTCGAACCTACAACCAATCGATTAACAGTCGATTGCTCTACCATTGAGCTACCGCGGAATATAAAGGGCAGAAGAAAAGTACGCCCTTTGTTTCAACTGCGCTCGGACGCTGTGTAAAATTAGAATTTTCCACGCGCTCCTCGCTTGTTGAAATAACCTCGCTCTTCAAAAGAGCAGGGTTATCATAGCAAAAAACGTTGAAATTGCAAAGGGTTGACCCCGTAGTGAATTTTGGCATAGCACGAAGTGCGCGCTAAAAGCGCAATGCCAAAATCTACTACGGGGTTCATTTGACCAAGGCAGAAAAATCTATTACAATGCGTGCTACGTTATCACTTTTCAGCGTACCCGATAAACTCAATGAACAAAAATATATTCGCCAAGAAAACCAAGATAGTCGCTACGATCGGACCCGTGACCGAGAACGAGAAAACAATGACGGCCCTCGCAAAGGCAGGCATGGATGTGATACGACTTAATTTTTCTCACGGTGATTTTGTTGAGCATGGCAAGCGCGTTGAGGTTGCCAGAAAGGTGTCAGCGAAGCTTGATAAACCGATCGCCATCCTCCAAGATCTCGCGGGTCCGAAGATCCGCATTGGTGAATTCTATAAGGAGCGCGTCCATCTCAAGAAGGGAAGCATGTTTACGCTTACCACGAAAAAGATAGTGGGAGATGAAACGAAGGCGTTCGTGAACTACAAACAATTGCCCAAGGAGGTAAAAAAAGGAGACTTTATTTTACTGGACGACGGAAAGAAGAAACTACAGGTGTTGAGCGTTCACAATAGTGAGATCAAATGCAAAGTGATCGTGGGCGGAGAAACGAAAGGGAGGCGAGGCGTGAACGTGCCCGGGGTTCATTTGCGCATCAGCGCTATTACCGAAAAGGACAAGAAAGACCTTGAATTTGGCATCAAACACCAAGTTGATTTCATTGCGCTTTCTTTCGTGAGACAAGCGGACGATATTGTTACTTTGCGAAAAATATTGCGCACGCGGGGCGCTGACATCAGTATTATTGCCAAAATAGAGACCAGTGAAGCGATACAAAATATTGACAGCATTATTGAACAATCAGACGGCATTATGATCGCGCGTGGCGACTTGGCGATAGAGGTGCCCACTCAAGATGTGCCGATCCTGCAGAAAATGATCATTGATAAATGCAATCACGCGGGGAAACCGGTCATCACCGCGACGCAAATGCTTGAATCCATGATCAAATCTCCCGTGCCGACGCGCGCGGAGGTTTCCGATGTGGCGAATTCAATTCTCGACGGGACCGATGCGGTCATGCTTTCGGAAGAAACCACACTCGGGGACTATCCCGTCCAAGCGGTAACCGTGATGAGCGACGTTGCCATCCGCGTGGAAGGGATGCACCGAAAAAAGAAGATCAGCGGCGTAGGCAACATTGCGAAAGTGGTAGATGCGGTTTCCGGCTCCGTGGTGTATGTAGCAGACAAAACCGGCGCAAAAGTCATTGTCGCTCTTACCGAATCCGGATTTACCGCGCGAATGATCTCGCGATTCAAGCCCAGCCAACCGATTGTCGTCATGAGTCCGTACGAGCGAGCGTGCAGGAAGATGGCATTAAGTTACGGCTGTTATCCCGTCCTAATCAAGCCGTTCAAATATGTGGGACAAGTCACGGAACATGTGGGTAAATTTATGATAAAAAATAAATTAACGCACAAGGGCGACAAGGTGGTCATCGCGGCCGGTGTGCCATTTGGCAAGGTTGGCGGCACGAACATGCTCTTTGTGCACGAAGTCTAGTATGTACGTCAAAGTGAGAGTGTCTGCGTGCGCCAAAAAAGAGACGATCAAACAAACGTCCCCGGATCATTTTGAGATAAGCGTGAAAGAGGAGGCGAGGCAAAACATGGCGAACACGAGAGTGCGAGAATTGATCGCGGCGCATTTCGGTGCACCAGTGTCCAAGGTGCGCATCATTAGTGGACACCACAGTCCGGGAAAGATACTCCGCGTTGATGCGGTTGTTCAAAAATAAAAATTGAGTATAATAGGTTTATGGCAATACATATCAATAAGGTTAGAGCTACTAATTTGGAGTTGACCTCCGCTATCTCCGCGTACGTAGAAAAACGTGTTCGCGCGCTTGAGAAATTTATTGACCCAGAAGACACAAGCGCCATCATGGATGTAGAGGTGGGGAAGACCACAAAACATCACCATAGAGGCGACGTGTTTCGGGCGGAATTTAATTTCTCTGTTGCCGGCAAGAGCTTTCGGGCGGTTGCCGATAAGGAAGACCTCTACGCGGCTATTGATGAGGTCAAGGATGAGATGGCTCGCGAAGTGCGGTCGTCAAGGAGCAAAGAGAAAACGCTCTTCAAGAGAGGGAAGGCGGCGATCAAAGATTTATTAAAGGGACTTAAGGAATAATTTTAGTACCATGAAAACCAATCAGGTGGTTGTCGTTTTGGTTTTAATAGCAGTAGCGGTAGTTCTGTTTTTTATGAACGATGCAAATAATAAAGAGGGAAAGATAGCAGGAAACATTACGACGAATAATCTGGAGTATTCCGAGGCGATCCTCGTAACCAATCTCGGTGATATTGAGGTGGAGTTCTTTCCTGAAGAAGCGCCGCTCACCGTCGCAAATTTTGTCAAGCTCGCTGAAAGTGAATTTTACAACGGGACAAAGTTCCATCGCGTGATCAAGGATTTTATGATTCAGGGGGGCGATCCGCTTTCCAAAGACAACACAGCGCAAGGGAGCTGGGGGCAAGGCGGACCGGGATATAAATTTGATGACGAGATCGATACAACCTCCAATCTCTATAAGACCGGTTACAAGCGCGGTATCCTCGCAATGGCAAACTCCGGTTCCGATACCAACGGCAGTCAATTCTTCATCATGCATCAGGATTACCCGCTTCCACCCAAATACACTATTTTCGGCAAGGTGATTTCCGGGCAAGAAGTTGTTGATGCCATCGCAAAGGTGGAAACGACAGGCCCGCCCACCAACCGACCGCTTGAGCCCATCACGATAAACAAGGTGATTCTGAAGTAAAGGGGTTTAAACCTTACAGGTTCTGTACACCTTGTGGCTAGTTTTCTCGCCTGAGGCTCAAAACTATCACTCAAGGTCTTTCGGTGCTCATGAAATCGCACCTCAACCCCGGAGCAAGCTCTAGGGGATTTTTATTTTACGTACCAGAGAGGATTAAAGGTTTCTCTGAAAATCAGTATAATCCATTTCTTTTTTTCCTTCAGGCAGTACTCTCGTAATCACTAATTTTCCGTCCTCCAGGCGCGCGTCTTTGATTACGACTCGTATTTTCTTTCCTTTTCTTTCGGAGAAAAAGCAGGCACGCGGCCACTCGTCAAATGCCCGAATTTTTCTATAGTTTTTCTCCGGATCGTCCGCGAGATTGATGAGCCCGTCTTCTTTGATAATTTTGCCGCAATGGGACGCCTCTGCATGGTCTTGTTCGCGCGCTTTCAAGTTTCCCGTGACCCACTTCGGGATGAGATCCACAAGCATGCCACCTCCCAGTCTCGCAAGTCGCTCACCGAGTTCGCTTGCCTTTGGGATATCGCTGATGTCTAACGACTCTTGCGCCGCGATCGGCCCGTGATCCATCTGTTCATCCAAGAGCATAATACTCGTGCCCGTTTCTTTTTCTCCACTAAGGATTGCCGAAATGATGGGGGACGCCCCGCGAAATTTGGGAAGCAGAGAGGGGTGCACATTGAGAACACCGTGTTTGGGAATGCCGAGCATCTCTTTCGGGATTAGTTTTCCATACGCGGCGACAATGAAAAGGTCGTATATTTCCGTTTTAAGAGCGGAGATGAAATTGCTATCAAGTTTTTCGGGTTCCAGAATACAGAAGCCCCTCTTTGCCGCCCAAACTTTCACCGGCGAGGGGGTTAAGAGAAGTTTCCTGCCGGCCGGTTTGTCGGGCGCGGTTACCACCAAAGAGGGGAGTATTCCTCCTTTCTCCAGTTCTTCCAAGACCCACACGGCAAGGAGAGGGGTTCCGAAAAATACCATATTCAATGAGGATTTATTTGTATTAGGCATCATGTTTTTCCGGCGGGAGCTCTTCCACATGTCGCGCCTTATCAATGAAAAGAACGCCGTCCAGATGATCAATTTCATGCTGGAATACCTGGGAGAGCAATCGGCTTGCACCGCGCGTAAAGCGCTTCCCGCGTTCGTCGTACGCGCGCACTTCTGTTTTAGTGGCACGCTTCACGTCGCCATAGAGCCATCGCACGGAGAGACATCCTTCAGTCATCCAGACTTTTTGCTTTGAAGTTTTGGTAATGTGAGGATTGATAAAAACGAGATCCTTGTGCCGCTTTTTTTTAGATGGCGCGCTTTCTTCATCATCGTCTTTCAGTGCTTCTATATCAAATACTTTGCCGGATACGACAAAAATGCGCAACAAAACACCGATCTGCGGCGCGGCAATGGCAACACCGTCTTCATGAGGAACAAGCGCTTTTTTCATGTCGGCGATAACCTTTTGAATCTTGGGAGAGGAAATCTCTTTGACAGGGACCTCCTCTGCTTTTTTCCGCAAGACCAAGTCTTCTTTTTGGACGATATGTACCATAAATATCATTATGCCATATGGGGAATGACTTGACAAATCATGCATTACGTGTACAATACATTTAACTTAGTTCTTTGGAAAGGAGACATAAATGAATTACCATGAGCTTGCTAGCGAAGTAGCGAAACTTTTTGAGGCGGCGAAACTTTTGGGCAAAAAAGAAACCTTTCGTAATGCTGCCGGTCAGGTATTGCGCCGACATAACATTACGGAGAATTGGACTCTTCACATGTCGGAAATAGGGAAGCTTCTCGGTTCGCGAAAAAAAAGGAAGCAAAAATTTCCGCGGATGTCTCGAGAAGACATCCTTGCCGACATCTCAAAGCGGATGGTTTTGGAAGACGCGTCAGTGGTTGCGGGAGAGCGCCATGATAAGCTCGTTTTGGACTTGTAGGGGGTGGGTTGTGACCGATCATATCGAGAACGCGTTCGCGACCACTCTTCCCGGAAGAACCAGAAGCCTTGTATTTACCTCGGTGGAATGTAAAGGAAGCGATATTAAGCGATGGTACGCCATGGACATAGAAACAGGAAGAATGTTTGTATGGAAAATAGATGGCAAATATCCTCGCATCGCGGGCGTCCTCAACAGGGCAATGTGGGCTACTGCTTTACCCATCCTTACTTCCGCGCGAGAAAAAGCGCTTCTGCCACAGCAACCTTTTCCATTTATGTTTGATCGTGTTTGAGAAGGTACAAACGGGAACTCAATGAGTTCCCGTTCTTTTTATCACTACCGGGTTGACCGAGCACCACAGGAGTACTTCTTGTTCTCTAATTCGCTCCGCTTATAAGAGAACAATGTCGCATCACTTTTATTCTTTAAAAAAGTGGTGCTCGGTTGACATTTTTGGGAACTTTTGTACGCTTAGAGAAGATCAAAAGGAGGATGTGAACATGACCCCCAGTGTCGGCAATGTGCGAGAAGTATGCGGCATACTTGTTGTTGCGGTCTATTCCGGGCAAGCAATGAGAATTTTCAGATTAAACGAGCGATCCGGAAGTGTATCTTTGTCCGGCGAAAGCGGCCTTATTGCCGTGGGTAGAGCGGAACAACAGATGCGCGAGTCAGCTCTTCGCGCCTTCCACACATACCTTGCGGAAAAAACAACAGTACCATTGAAGTAGAACAGAAACCTTACAGGTTCAGTACACCTTTTGGATATGTTCGGAAACATCTCTCAAAAGG
>JBBTVG010000007.1:15846-35659 GCA_038063375.1 Patescibacteria group bacterium | reverse complement strand
GCACGGCCGGCACCATTCTCGCGTCCGCGGGCGGCATACCGAGTTGGGTGGCGACTTCTACACTTTCCACCATTTCCGGCACTCTTGCTGTCGGTAAAGGCGGTACGGGACTCACCACATTCGGCGGTACCAACACACTGCTTTACACCACGGCTGCGGACGCGCTTTCATCAATCACCACAGGTAATAATGGAGTCCTCATCACCTCCGCAGGCGGTATTCCTTCCATTTCCTCAACACTGCCGTCTGCCGTTCAGACCAACATCACTTCACTAGGAACACTCGGATCAGTCACGGTAACCGGACTTTCAACCCTAACCGGAGGATTTCTTTCATCAGCTTCTTCCACAATCAATAGCAACCTCGTCATCACCGGAAACTCTACTACCACCAATGCGACGACGACGAACTTCGCCGTCACCGGCATCACCTCCTCACTCCTCAAAACAAACGGCTCCGGCTCGCTCCTCGCCGCAGTCCTCGGCACCGACTACCTTGCCAACTCTTCCATTGACACGTCTTCCGAGATTGCCACGATCGTCTCCGACGAAACGGGAAGCGGCGCGCTCGTCTTCGGGACTTCGCCGACTCTCTCGGGCATCACCCAGATCAGTAACGCCTCCACGAGCGCGCTCTCCGCATACACCGCCGCCTTCGGCGCGACCGCGACGTCCACCTTCTCCTCCGCGGGAACGCTCACCCTTGCCGGACTCGCCAACTCCGGCCTCGGGGTTAACGCCTCGGGTGCTGTCTATGCCGCAGCCACCACGACCGCCGGCACGGGCCTTTCATACTCGGGAGGATCATTTTCCGTCAACACGTCCCAGAACATTTCGACGCTTTCAAATCTCACCACGAACGGGTTCGTACGCACCTCGGGCGGCACCGGAGCTCTCTCGGTGCAGACCGACCCGATCAGTGTTGCGCAAGGCGGCACGGGAGCCACTACGTTCGGCCAGGGGTGGCTGTATTCAAACGGTGGCACCGGGGCGCTCGCCGCGTCCACGTCGCCCACGGTAAACTACATCACCGCGACCTCCACGACGGCGACCTCCACGTTCGCATTCGGTGTGTCTGCGAATCGCTTCAATTCCTCCGCAACTTCTACGCTCGCCGGCGTACAGATCGGCTCCGGAGGCTTGCGCATTTCCACCCTTGATTGCTCGGGGACAACCAAACTCCTCCAAACCGACGCCTCCGGCAATCTTATTTGCGGCGACGATGATACGAGTGCCGGCGCCGGTGTCTCAACAATTCAAGAAAACGATACCTCTGTGGAAACCGCGGCAACCACCATAGACTTTTTGGGCTCTGATTTTACCATCACCAGTTCTCCGGCAGGGGAGGCGAATGTCGCGATTGACTATACCAACTCCGGCATCACCCGTGCCTCTCAAGCCCAGTCTATTACCGGCCTTTGGAACTTCACACAAGCATCTTCGACCCGCCTCTCGGTCTTTCAAGAGGCGAAGTTCGGCGGTACCGCAACCAGTACCTTCGCCTCTGATGGTGCGCTTACGCTCGGGGGTCTCCTCACGGCAAGCGCGGGCATCTCACTCGGCACCCAAGCGCTTTCCGGCACCACCGGACTCATTGACTACACCAACTTTGATGTTAATGCCGCTGGTGGGATTACCGTTGCGGCTGCTGAAGGGCTGGATACCAATGGAGCTGGAGCATTAGAGCTCGGTAAACTAAATGCCACTTCAGTTGACCTCTGTAATTCCGCTAATTGTGACACCATCAACATCGGGAACTTAGCCACCGTTGATGCGGATACGATTATTATTGGCGACTCGCTAGATGATGTCTCCATTACTGATGCTAATTGGTCTATCACTGGCGCGGGCGCCTTGACCGTTACTTCCTGTACGGGCTGCGGAGGGGCTACGACGAAATATCTCGTTACGCAACACAACATCTCCGCTTCCACAGCGACCGAAGTGACGGGAATATCGACCACGCTTACGGCCGGTACGTATACCTTTACCTATTCAATAATCGCACAGTCAGGGACAGCTACAGTTGGTCCGTGGTTTGGAGTCAACTATACGGGCACAGCATCTTCCTTTGTGGCCCGGCTACGATTTATCGGTACTGGTGTCAGTGCGTCCACCGGTGTGATTGATGATGTGAACACGGGAGTTCTTGCCGAACAGATTAACGAAGGCGCCGCGACAAGAACTGAATCAACCACCGCGCCAAACCTCAACGTCATCGGCGACGTCACGACCATTAACCAGAACCTCTATATCACGATTGAGGGTGTGATGGTTGTTACTGACGGTGGAGATATTGAACTCTGGCACGCATCCGATTCTGCAGCTCAAACAAGTGTTATGGCAGGAAGCTCGGTAGTGATTCAGAAGATTACCGCGGGCGCCGACTTGGCCGAGATCTACGGGACGATGGACGAAACCATTGAGCCAGGAGATGTCGTGGCACTTGATGCAACTCTGAACGCGGGAGTGAAGAAGAGTCAAGGCGCATATGATACAAATGCGTTCGGAGTAATTTCAACCAACCCAAGTCTTGTGATGGGAGTCTTGGATGACCCAGATGCTATGCCGGTGATGGTTGCGATGTCTGGTCGTGTACCAGTGAAGGTTACGGCTGAGAACGGTGCTATTGAGCCAGGGGACCTTCTCACCTCCTCATCTATTCCGGGTGTTGCAATGAAGGCGATAAAGGCAGGGCAGATTATTGGGCAAGCGATGGACGGGTTTAATGGAGAGGGTGTCGGGTCGGTACTCATGTTCATTAAGACAGACAACGCAAACGGCTCGGGTGTCGCGGGACTCTTGCCAGGACTCGGCGCAGAAGACTCGGCAGATATTGGGAAATCTGCTCTTACTCAGCTTATGGTGCAGATGCCATCTCTCGCAGGTGCTGTGAATCTCTCAGAAATTACAACCGACCGATTGATTGCGGGTCTTGAAGTTATCACACCACGCATTGTCGTTGACCGCGTTGTGGCGAACTCGCTTGAATCAGTCTCTGGCGATTTAAGTGTTCTCCTTGGTTCTGATGGGAGGTTTGTTTTTGCCGGTAATGCAACCAGTACGAACATAGCTATCGCTTCCACAACAACACCAGTCATTACCTTTGATGCGTTGGGGAATGCCTTCTTTGCCGGTGAAGTGAGGGCGGGCGGCCTTGTTGCAGATAATATCGTTGGGCTTGAAGGGATTACTGATCGTTTCTCGACTCTCGCAGGCGAGGTCTCGACGCTTGTCGCCTCAAGTTCTGCGGATGTCTTGGGCGCGATTTACAAAGGATTCACGACGGGCGACATGAGTGTCTCTGGGAATGCAAATTTTGCCGGACCAGTATCCTTCGCCTCTACGACATCGTTCGCGCACGGGCTCTCGATAGAGGGCGACCTCGCGGCGAGCGGCATCGCGTCGACGACCGAGCTCCGCGCGCTCCGGGTTATCGCGGGGGACATCGAGTCGCCGATACTTGTCCTGCTCACGGCGAGCACGACCGACCTCGGCGCGCGCGTTCGCGCGCTTGAAGAAGAAGCACCAATAGACATCGGCGCGTTCCTGTCTTCTTCAGGCGGTCTGACGCTCGGCGGCGCGGTAACCATTCAAGGAGGATTGACGGTGAATAGTGTCGGTTCGCAATCCGGCGTTCTCGCACTCATGGGCGATACGGAATTCTTCGGTCGGCCGTACTTCACGACCGACACCGCCGGCTTCGCGGTGGTGAAGAAAGGGAGCCGCGCGGTCTCGGTCGCTTTCAGTCGCGAGTACTTGGAACAGCCGGTTGTGAACGCGAGCATCTCTCTTGATGCGGCGGAGGACGCGGCGCAGAACACCGCACGGGTCGAAGCCGTGTTCGGGAACGACATCCGATACCTTATTATGGATAAAAGCGCGAAAGGATTTACCATCTTCCTCAATAAGTCGGCGACCGGAGACATTCAATTTAGTTGGATTGCTCTTGCGGTGAAAGGCGCAAAGACATTTGAGTCTATTGATACTGATTCTGTTGTTGTTACTCCTGTCTCAGAACCGACTTCCGCACCAGCGTTCATTCCTGAGCCAGCGTCTGAATTAATTTCAGAGCCTCAACTAGAAACTGTCACGTCCCCTGAACCCGTTCCAGAGATTACTCCCGTTTCTGAGTCGGCGGCAGAACCAGCCCTAGAACCCGCGCCCGTTCTTGAGGCAATCCCAACCCAAGATAGCGCAATTCCGGCTGAAACAATCTTTACAGCAGAGAACCAAACAATTTCACCTTAATCCAAAATAGTACCGGAACTTGTTTCAAGGAGTTTTTCTCCCAACCCCCACCCTTTTTTTGTTTCCTCCGATCCTGATACATAGTCATAGATTATTTTAGAAATATAGGAGATATGTTTTTTAGCCTGCTCGTCTGTGTCTAAGACAAAAGCGCAAAGAATATAAGGGCGATTTGGAACATAGATGATTCCGCAGTCGATAAACACGTTTTCCGAGGTAGTAAGTTCCTCAAAGACTCCGATTTTGTGAGCGACTTTGATAGTGTCCGGCACGCCGGCCACTATCTTATCTTTGGGTATTGTTTTCGTAAGAATGTTGAGGATGTAGTTCGAATTTTTTTCCGAGAGGGAAGAGGATAGGTAAAGACTTCTGAAGATTGAAGAGTAATTCTTAGGAGAGACACGCAGATGTTTCTTATCTTCTTTCGGTCTTATAGTTATTGAAATATCCAAATTTTTGTATACGTCGTTTAACTCTTGACCTTGCAACTGACCAAGCAGAACATTATAGGAGGTATTATCAGATTCAATTAACGTTAGCCGTATGAGCTCATCGACGGTAAGACGGGTTCCCTCGCCTTGTTTCCACAAAGTGCCGAATCTCTGATCGAGATGTTCTTTGTTGATAATAAGAATGTCATCGAGCGACATCTGCCCCCGTTCTATTTTTTTAAAAATTGATATGACTGCGGGCACTTTCGACAGGCTGGCAAGTATTATTTCCTCTTTGTCATTTGCGCCGATTGACGTGCCGGAAGGCAGGTATTCGAAGTACACCCCGACTTTGCCCTCCTGCTTTCCGACGTATTCCTTAAGAGTCTGCCGCAGAGGGATAAAGTTGATAAGGATGTCATTTTGGCTATCTGCGAATATTCTTTTTGACAGGAGCGGATACTGTTCTTGCAGGAGCTTTTGCGTATCTTCTGTGTTGAAAACCTTATAGCCGAGAACGCCATTCGCGATAATACTCACGGACAGTATGAGTAGAATTATTTTCGTGCGCATATTTAGGTAGTATATCATGAAGGCTTCTCTAAATCCCACGCAGTCAGACTGCGTGACTAACGTCTCTTCCCGCCGCCCAATCCGCGCCCGAGACGCATATTTGACTCTAGTTGATAACTAGAGCTTGCTCATTGCCGCTAAGAATTATGCCGTGAAATGAACAATCTCTTTATTGTTATTGATTATGTGCTTCCATTGCCTTGCTTAGGGATGGTATACTTACCCATAAAGTAATGTAGTACCTATGGAACAAGACATTGCCACAAAAAAAACATTCTTCGCCCGTAACCTCGTTACGAATGTTCTCGCGGTGCTCCTCGTCATTTCTATCGGCATGGGCGTGTACTTCTACCAGAAAGCGACTGTCGACCCGCAAAAAAGCGTGCAACAAGAATTAAACGATATTGTGGCGGATGTCGGCCGACTTATGATCTTGCCCGCAGACGAAACACCGACACTCGCCACCGTATCTGATCCGGAAAAATTAAAAAATCAGCCGTTTTTTGCGAATGCCAAAAAGGGGGACAAAGTGCTTGTGTATCCGATCTCACGTAAGGCGATACTCTATAGCCCGTCGCTCAATAAAATTATAGAAGTCGCGCCAGTCAACCCAGGAGGCGGTGACACTACAAATGTCCCTATCAAAGGTCAGTAACACAAATGTCCCTATCAAAGGTCAGTAACGCACTCATGTTTGGGAAACTCTCCTGCTTCCTTGTTTTCTTGCTGGCCTTTTTTTTCTTTCCTTTATCTGCGCGAGCAATTACGCTTGATGCAACAACCTATACGTTTGATGCCAGTGGAGAAATCCACGTATTTTGCGCGTCAGGAAATCCGCAGAGTCTCGGATTTTCTATCTACAATCTTGATCTCCCCGCGAGCTTCGCATCTGACGTTGATACCGCATGTTTGCGCGAAACGCCACCACTGGATATCGGGAGCTTTTTCCTACCCCAAGTTCCCGGCAATTACGTCATTCTTGAAATGACAGAGAATCCTATTTGTGAGGAACCCGCACGTACATATGCAGAGTGCAAAGCCCTTCCTCAATTTGTAAGCGAGTTTTCATTTAGGATTTTTCCATACTCTGGCGGAGGAGGGGCGGCGCCGGAGGAGCTTCCGTCACAATCTTCCGGGCGTCTTTCATATCGGCCGGAGGTGGAAATCATCTCGCCCAAAGAGGGTGCCATTTTCTCAAGTGAAGGACTTATTGTATACAAAGCTACGGACAAGAATGATGAAACGGGCGGGATCACAAAAAAAGAGTTAGGTTTACTTGAACTGCCGGTTTCTATTTTTTACTCGGATAAAATCGCCGAGTGGGACCACACGCTTACTAAAGACGAAGACAAGGTATTCATCGCAAAAGATTTGCCTGCTATCGGGTCATTCTTATGGAAGATCAAAGAGCTCGTGGAGGGAAAGTTCTATCGTATTATCGTTAATGCCATTGATGCGGTCGGCGACATCGGCGAGGCGGTGTCGGAATTTTTTAATATTGACCTCACACCGCCCGCGTTCATCGTGTCCGCCGATCCGCCGGTGGCAAAAAATGAAAATGTGACGATAACTATAGAGTCATCCGAAGACCTCGCTCTCGTACCGGAGGTTTTTGTGAGCCAGCGTGGGGCGGAAGCGGCAAAAGTAGAGGTCGTCGGATCGGGGAGGAGGTTTTCCGGCGTTTATTTCGTCACGAAAGGATTTGACGGCACCGCTTCCATTCGTGTTTTAGGAACTGATTTCGCTGGCAATAAGGGAAATATAATAGTTGGTGGCGGGACTTTCAGCGTGGGTGTCAATCCGCCCGGGAAGCCGATCGTTCTTTCGCCCTCTGACAACGAGAAAGTCCTCTCTGAAACGATAGATATAAAAGGAACGACCAGAGAAGATACTGAAATCATAGTCACCGTGAACGGGGTGGATATTTACCATGGAGCTGCCGATCCAAAGGGGGAATTTTTGATAAAAAATGTGCGTTTAAAAAAGAACATCGAGAACGGAATCAATATCATCAATGTAGTCGCTCAAGACCGCGCCGATTCGTTGAGCGAAGGAGCGGTGATCCATGTTTCTTTTAATGTAGCGCCGCGCGTTGCGATCGTAAGCCCTAAGGAGAATGCGACACTTACCGCGACAACGACCATAAGCCTGCAAGCGGCCGACGACAACGGCGATAAGATCCGTTTCCGCTATGAAATGGCGCTCCAGGGAATATCGGCACCTGAAGAGGAGGATTGGCAGATCATCTCGGACACACCGAGCGATAAAATTAATTTTGATACGACGGAGTTTGGCGACGGTGATTATCTTCTCCGCGCGACGGTTGATGATGGCGCTACAGAGACCTACTCTACGGCAATCAAAATACGGCTCAAGAACGAATTGCCATTCATTCGTTTTGATGACGGGCGCCGAACGGTCGTGTCCGGGAAATCCGTGACGGTGCGCGGGACGGTCACCGCGCCGGAAAATATTTCGCCTCGCCCGAATATAACGCGGATTGAATATAGCACGACCGACGGCAAACGATGGATAGCAGTTCCCGCAGAAGACGGCGCTCTTTCCTCCCCCGAGGAACGTTTCGCCGTTTTGTTTCAAAATTTAAAAGAAGGAGTGAATGAAATTATCTGGCGCGTGACCGATAGCCGCGGCTTTGTCGTGAAAGCGAAACATCCGATCATTGTTGATATCACACCGCCGGAAAAACCAAAAATATTGTTTCCGGGAGAAGGCGCTCTTTTAACCTCGGCAAATAATGAAGCGGCAGGGAAAGGGAAGTTTGAGTTTACATTGCGTGGCACATCCGAACCCGGGAGCACAGTGAATGTAGAAGTGGATGGCCTGCCTGCCGGTCAGGCAAGGAAAAAATTTATTGGCACAGCCGCGTTTGACGGCTCGTTTCGAATCACTGGGGTCTCTCTTCCTACGCGAGGGAATTTTCTCGTCTCGGCGTTTGCAACCGACCAGGCTCTCAACAAGAGTGTCATAGTTGAACGTGCCGTGCTTTATGACAACCCTCCACGACTGGTGTTCACCAGTCCTCGCGATGGGCGCGGTGTCGGCACTCGAGCAGTGCTTTCGTGGCTCGCCTCTGATCCTGACGGCGATACCGTTTTGAACAGCGCTTTGAGTTACCGCCCTATCGGACAACCATTCATCGGGCTTGTAAAGAACCCCAAAGAAAATAAATTTGAGTGGGACACGACAAAATTGCCGGAAGGGAATAATTACGAACTGCGTCTTGAAGCGAACGATGGATTGGCGACTTCAACCCTGCGCGCTCCCTTTTCAATAGATCATAGTCCGCCACGATTGGTAGAATTTAATATACAACAATCCACATACGGGAAAGGGGGAATGTTTGAAGGGGGAGGGCAGGCGACGGATAGCGCTTCAGGGATTGAGTTTATTGAGTATAGGTTTGAGCCGATAGACGCAGATTCTTCCAAGAATTCGTCTCCGACACCATGGTATAAAGGGAGTATCAGTCGCGGATTTTTGGGGAAAAATGCTTCATTTTCAATGAAAAGCAAGCTCTCGCTCCCAGATGGAGAATATCGGGTAATGGCGCGCGCGGTTGACGCCGCAGGCAATGTTTCATCGGAGAGATTTCAAATTATCACTGTTGACGCTACGCCACCACGCGTGGGGAGTTTTGAAATCGCGAGCGAGGGCATGAAGCTTTTGCCGAAGAATGGGGTATGGAATGCCATGGCAGGAGTGAAACTCTCCCTCACTCTTTCTCTTGAACATGACACCAAAGAAGCTTTTATGCGAATGAACGCAATGGACGAAAGAAAGACCATGCTCGTGAAGGACATCCCGACGGGACTCTGGAAAGGAGAATTCTTTCTCGGGGAGGCAGGCACTTCCACGCTTGCCGTGTCCGCCACCGACACTCTTGGCAATGAGATAAGCGAACAAACACTCACCACGTTCCGAGTGGCTGAAAAAGGGAAGATACTCTATGCCGATGAGAATGGTCTGGAGAAACCTCTCGCTGGAGCGACAGTGAGCGCCTCTTCTCTGGCGTCTCCGGCGCGCAAAAAGAATTTCTGGTCATTTTGGCGCCCGGAGGCGTCTGGCATATCCGCAGTGTCTAACGAAAACGGAGAATACACCCTTCTTTTGCCGGCAGGCGACTGGGAGCTCGCCGTGGAGAAAGAAGGATTCAATACTGCAGAGATTGACCCTGTCGTGTTTGATAGTCCGACTTTTATCACTCAAGATATTACTTTGGAGAAAAATCGCGACGAGCGCAGTCTATGGGACTGGCTGTTCGGGTGGTACAAATAAAAGGTATTAAACCCCCAGGGCAAGCCCTGGACCCAAAAGGTATTCGCTCCGCGAATCCTTTTGCCGCCCCAAGGGGCGGGGTATTAAACCTTTTGTTGCCGTCGCTCGTTCGGGAGAGAAAAAGAAGACTTTTTCTCTCCGCTCACTCGCTAGGCAATAAAAAACACACTTGGAAACCTTGTTTCCAAGTGTTCACAGTGCTTGACAAGCATAGTCTATTGTATATACAATAGACTACATGAAAACAATGATCAACATAAAGGCGGACAAAGAGGTGAAGGAAAGCGCTCAACGAGTAGCCGCAGAACTCGGGCTTCCTTTGAGCACAGTAATTAATGCCTACCTGAAAGAATTCATCCGAGAACGCTCCGTCCGTTTTTCTATTGAACCACAACTGCGCCCGGAAGTGGAGAAGATGCTTAAGCAGGCAAGCAAAGATTACAAAATCGGGAAAAATATTGTCGGGCCGTTTGATAACGTCAAAGATTTAATGAAAAGTCTTGAATCAAAATGAAAATTGTCTATTCCAAGCAATTCAGAAAAAATTTTCAAAAACTCAGAAGCGGAGAAAAGAAAAAATTTGCAGAAAGAGTGGATATTTTCATGAGAAATACATCCAACCCTCTCTTGCGCGATCACCCTCTCCACGGCGCATACTCCCACCTGCGAAGCTTTAATGTCACGGGGGACATACGCGTACTATACGAGTATGTACAAAAAGACACCGTACTATTTATTGACATAGATACGCACAGCAATCTCTACACATAATACTCGGAAACCCACTTGGAAACCCGGTTTCCAAGTGTTCATGGCGGACGCTCTCTATGGAACCGGCTGTTTGAGTGGTACAATGAAAACAACGATGAAGCAGTACACAAAGACAATCATCATTGTGGCAGTCGTGATAGCGGGGATTTTTTTATTGTTGCGTTTCGCGGGAGGATCTTTTGTCGCGAAGTTTTCTCCGGGCGTTGAGAAAACTCCCGGGGAAAATGAGCTTGAGAACGGAAAAGCGGGGGAGGGTCTTGCCGCGCCCTACTTTGACCTTGTCTCGCTTTCCGGCGGGCATACCTCGCCGAACGTGAGTCAAGGCGGGCGTGTGCGCCGCGCGGACCTCTTGGGAAATCCGGTGATACTTACTTTTTGGTCAACATGGAGCTCCGGATCAGTTGACCAGATAAAGATCTTTGACGACTATCTCGCGGGAAATCCCCCATCTGACGGAGTGCGGTCCGCGCGCATCATTGCCATAGACAGTCAGGAGAATCAAAGTGTTGTGGCTAATTTTATGCGCCGCGGGGGTTACGACGTTGAAGTGTTGTCTGACCCAACCGGCGAGACAAGCGGGAACTACGGGGTACAAACTCTCCCGACCACTTTTTTCATTGACCGCGACGGCATCATCTTGGAAATATTTGTCGGTACCCTAAGCGAGCGGATGCTTGTGGATAAGATGGAAAAGATCCTCCGTTAACTAGCGTATAATTAGCATATAGTATTAACTGACTTTACAAGAAACATCGCTCTATAATATGAAGAAATTCATTTTTATTGTTGTTCTGATAATTTCACTGGGAGGAATTTCTTGGTATATATACCAACGGGAATTCCTCCTTTCAACTCCGGAGACTCATAGTCATACAGTTTTTTTTGTTAATCCCGGCGGTCCGGCTTATAAAAACTTTTTTAACGGCGTGGAAGACCGATTAAAAGAGCTTCATCACGGAGAAGGTTTAAATATTTATAAAAGCGACGCCGAAGGCGATCCGGAAAAATTAAAAAATATGATATCAAAAGCGGTACAGGCCAAGCCGGATATCGTTATTACCATTTCCTCCCAACCGACACAACAAGCGCTTAAAGAGAGCGACGGCCAAATTCCAATTTTGTCCGCTCTCGGCGATCCGGTGGAGCACGGATATGTGGATTCTCTCAAAGAATCAGGAACAAATTTAAGCGGTGTTGCCCAACAGAATATTTCTCTTACTCCGAAGAGACTGGAGCTTTTGAAAGAACTCATTCCAACCGTCAAAAAGGTGGCAGTGTTCTATGACACCACGTGCGGACCGACTAAAAAAGCGCGGCCGATCGCTAACGAGCTCGCTCCGAAAATCGGCTTGGAACTGACCGAGTTTGCTCTCACTAACCCGAGCCGGGGAGAACTGGAAGAAGCTCTCAAAAAAATAACGAAGAAAGACTATGACGCCCTCATATTTTATCCTCACGGAACTCTTTTTTCAAAAGCCGATCTTTTCCTCACACGCGCCAAAGAAGAGGGTCTGCCGATCATCATGCCCAACGAAGAATCGCTTGCCGAAGGCGCCATCGCTTCTTACGGCCCCTCTTATTATGAAATGGGGAGGATGACGGCCAGACTGGCAGAAAAAATCTTAACCGATAAAATAGACATCAAGAGCCTTCCTTTTGAGCAGCCGAGCGTAATTGATTTTTACGTTTCTCTTTCTAGCGCAGAAAGCTTAGGCATTACGATCAGCCCGGAGATAGCCAATAAAGCAAAGCTCGTAAAGTAGATGAAGTATTTTAGTAAAAAAGACTTTTACTCTTCCGTCGCCTTCCTTCTTATCGGTTTTTTGATCGTGCTTTTAAATTTAGCCTGGCTCATTCCTACCATCGGGACCATGCGGCATCAGATAAGCGAGAACGAGGTTGAAATAGTCAAGAGAAGCCAATCCGAGATCGAGTTTTTCTTGGACAACCAGACCGCTAACCTGACACTGCCGGCTCTTTTTCTGAATCCCGATCTGGGTCATCCGGACAACAAGGCGATAGTAGAAAAAATATTGAACAATCCCTATTTCAACAAGGCCTCTTTGTTTGATAAAAACGGAAGAGAACTCTTTCGGGCGGATAGGTTCGCGACCGTCTTGGAGACGGCGTTAGAAAACTTGTCCGAGAAACAGGAATTTATCACAGTGATCAATTCCGGACTTCCATTTTTCGGCGATATCAGATTTACCGAAACCCTTGAACCGCTCTCGGTCGTGGCTGTTCCCGTGTATTTCGTCAGAGGGGAGGTTGCCGGGGTGCTCTCCGCCGAACTCAATATACGGGCTTTGTTCAGCAGTCTGGACAGTATCAGGTCTGTTTCCGGCGGACATGTGTATGTTGTTGACAAAAACGGCGATTTAATTTTTCACCGCGATCCCTCCTTGGTTCTCCAGCAAACAAATAGGAGCTCCTTGAAAATCGTGGACGACATTCTTTCCGGAAAAGAGGACCTGGCGGTCTCCGATGATGACTCCTATACCTATGAGAATGAAAAAAAAGAGAAGGTTCTCGCCGCGGGCGGTCTGATCAAAGAGACCGGCTGGGCGGTCGTGTTTGAAGAACCGAAAAGAATCGCTATGGCGCCGATTGAGAAAATAAAGCTCTTTGCTTTAGTGGTCGCTTTTTTGGGCGCGTTGATCCTCATAGTTTTAAATAAATTAAACCGGAACCTTTTAAATTCCAAGAAAGAGCTTGAACGGGCTTTTAACGGCGCGAAGCGCTTAGCCGATGGACAATCCGTCGTGGCACTCCTCGGACAAAAGGCGCTGGGAAATTCAAATATTATTGATTTAATGAACGAAACCGTTAAAGAAGTTTCTCAAGTATTAGGAACGGAATACGTTAAAATTTTGGAGCTTGAGCCTGACGGCAAAAATTTTATTTTACGCGCCGGGGTTGGCTGGAAAGCCGGTTTCGTGGGACAAGCTTTGATTTCTGCCGGCACCGAATCACAGGCCGGCTACACTCTTCTCTCCGAAAAACCGGTAGTGGTGAAAGATTTAACGAAAGAAAAAAGATTTAACGCTCCGGCGCTTCTTAAAGAACATAACGTTAAAGCCGGAATGAGCGTGATTATTCAAGGGTCCGACCGACCATTTGGTGTTTTGGGTGTGCACACTTCCCTTGAACGAACATTTTCAGAAGCAGACATCAATTTTATTCAGTCAGTTGCCAATGTTTTAAGCGAAGCGATTGAAAGGAAAAAGAGCGAGGAAATCGTAAAAAATAACGCCGAAGAGCTTGGCACAATGAATAAATTTATGATCGGTCGCGAGCTCAAGATGATAGAACTGAAAGCGGAAATAGAGGAACTTAAAAAGGCTAGCGGGGGAACAGCTGCCGCGCTTTAAAAAACCATGCCTGAATCAAACAATGATATGCGGGTTCCGCAGATGGAAAACGACGAAAAAACAAAGGCTCTGCTTGACGCCCTGCTTGCCGCGCTCGATGAAACGGCTCTTGTTTCTGCAACTGATGCGCACGGCACCATTTACTATGCTAATGACAAGTTTGTTGAGATTTCAAAATATAGCCCCGGCGAACTTATCGGCCAGAATCATCGCATTCTCAAATCAGGATTTCATCCGCCGGAGTTTTATAAAGAACTGTGGGGTACGATCGCGCAGGGCAAGACATGGCGAGGAGAGATAAAAAATCGCGCCAAAGACGGTTCGTTCTATTGGGTCAATAGCACCATCGTTCCAACCATGGGACCGGACAATAAACCGGAGAGATATATTTCGGTCCGTATCCCCATTACGGAACAAAAAATATCGGAAGAACAACTGCTCAAAAAAAATCAAGAGCTTGAAAAAATCAATAAATTGATGATAGGAAGGGAATTGGTTATGGCGGACCTTAAAAAAAAGATCAAAGCGCTTGAACAAGAGCTTTCGGAAAGAAAAGCATAAAGCACGTTGTGGATAAAAACAAAACCAAACCGGCATAAGTGGTATATAATGTAAAAGCATGTCACTCTATTTTATCGCCAATAACCTCCACTTCGCGCTTGAACTTGTGGGCGCTCTCGTTTTTTTTGTGATGGCATGGCTTTCGGTGGACGCGTATGCCGTAAGTAGGCATTACTCGTCTGCTATGCGAATCTTGGGATTCTCCCTTGTCGGCGCATGGCAGATAGTCCACGCTTTCGGTGTCGGGGGCGATCTCATTAACTTTGCCGGTTTTTTCATATATTTTATCGGACTCGTGCTGTTGTCAGCGAGCTTCCTCACCGGCCCTCGTCTCGCCGCCGTTTCCGCGATCATTTTGGTACCGTCATTTGTGGGTCTAGCGCCGTTTTTTCAGGGCGTTGCGGCTATCTTGCTTGGCGCCGTCGCGTTTCTTGCGCGCCGGCAGGCGAAACACGAATTCAATAGAACGCTAGACCCTCTATGGCTCGGCTTTCTTTTTTTAGCTATCGGGGCGCTAAGTCAAGCGGTTCCCGGCGCACAAAACGCGGACAATTTTCTCTGGCTTGCGGCACATACGCTTGAGGTGATAGGGTTTATCTCTTTTGCGTTTTGGGTTTGGCAATATTTAAAATTGCGCGTGCGGGAAAGTCTCGTGCTCATTTTCATTTCCATGACGGTTTTTATAGCGACGATCGTCACTTTGGCGTTTTCAACGATTCTCATCGGCAAGATTGAG
Source organism: Patescibacteria group bacterium (assembly GCA_038063375.1). Taxonomy (NCBI): domain Bacteria; species Patescibacteria group bacterium. The sequence continues at coordinate 20,670 of JBBTVG010000007.1, read as the reverse complement.
CAAGAAACGAGGAATAACCTGCTCATCAACGCGAAAGTTTTTGATTTTGCCGTACGCGGCCTTACGGAGGAGGCCTCTGCCAAGGCGAAACTTGCTGCCGCCGACATGGAATTAGGGAGCGCGTTTGCACGGGGCGATCTTTCTCTCACGGAAAGCGCTCTTTCCGAATATCTGGAAAAGGAGCGCCTGGGCTTTATCTTGTTAACTGATTCAAGCGGCACGGTGATCTCGCGCGCACATTCGCCCGGTGAGCGCGGAGACTCTGTCGCAAACGAACGGGCGGTTGAAGAAGCGCTTGTGGGAAACACATTCGCTACCATAGAATTTTCTCCCGCCGAAAAATTTTCCATACGAGCAAGCGCGCCCGTTTATAAAAACGGAAAAATAATCGGCGCGATTGTGGCCGGCTTCCCGCTTGATAGCACTTTAGTGGATAGAATAAAAAAGATAACAGGACTGGACACGACCCTCTATCAGGGTGATGTAGCTATTGCCACGACCGCTTTGGGGGAGGACGGCAGAGAGCGTCTCACGGGGGAGGTGCTTTTAGAGAGTTCAATAAAAGAGAGCGTGCTTTCGCGCGGAGAAAACGTAACGGCGCGCGTTACTATTAAAGGTATGCCGTTTTTGGCAAGTTATATTCCGATCGGGAACGGCGATGGGAAAATAGTGGGGATGTTTTCGGCGGCGAAACCGCAAGCGGATATACTGGAGATCGCCAATGCCACTAATCGCCTTACTTTGATTACGGTTACAATACTTCTTCTCCTTCTTGCCTTCCCGCTTTATTTTCTCACACGCCGGCTTCTCGGTGAAATATAAATTCCATTCCGAGAATTTACCTTGAGAAATTGAATGTGTGGCATAACTCGGTTCCCCATGGTTTCCGCCGCAAGGGGGAATTGATTACAAACAATGTTTGAATTTCATTCACATATCGTTCACTCCCTTTTGATGACCGGCATTTTTAGCGCGCAGGTAGCCGTGGTTTACTTGGCCTTGCGCAAGTATACCGAAACCAAAGACGCGCCGTGGCTCTATTTGGTTTTTGCTAACTCCATTTTTTCTGTTTACTTTTTTCTTCACGCTCTAGTGGTCCCGGATTTCATTATATTTAACGAATCATTATTTGATATCTTTGAACACTACGGTTTGTTTTTGGGAAGCATCACGCTTTTCATCGGGGCATTACTCGGAACAAGGGGAGGGGAATATCTGTATCGCTTTCGCAATCGAATAATTTCGTGGTGGATAGTCGCGAACTTGTTGCTCATTGCTTCTTTTATACTCGGGCAAAAATTACAGGAGATGCTGTATTGGTGGGTAGAGTACGCCGCCGGACTCTCCGGCGTTTCATTTTTTTTGATATCCATTTTTTTCTTTCGGCGGTTTAATAAATCCCGTGAGCACCTTAATCTTTATATAGCCACTGGATTTTTTGTATTGGCAGGAAGCGCGATCACCCCCTTTTTTTATGAAGAGTGGAATCTGTTATGGTGGTCTAATCACACCATTATCCTATTGGGGAGTATCTTGATGCTCGTAGGTTTCTTACGGTATAAAAGAGAAAAGAAAAAAGGTGATTCTCTGATGCAAATTCCTTTTTATCGCAGAGTGAACTTTAAGCTCACGGTTTTAATTTTGACCATCGTCACCATTCCACTGTTTCTAGTCGGAGTCTACGGTTATTATACTGTGGAAAAAGCTCTGCGTCAGCAAGCCATTGGTGATATTGAGCTTCTGGTCAAGGCTAATGATGGTCTTGTGGACAGTCTTATCCATCAAACGGAAAGAACAGTCGCCTACTTTTCCTCTGATGAAACTATCCGGCGCCTCGCACAAGAAGCCAACTCGGATCTGCTCAGTCAGTATTTAATCAAGAACAAGCTGTCCCTCGATAAACACTTGATCGGCATAAACGTCATCAATGCTGACGGCTTCGTGATGGCTTCAACGCATAAAACCGAGATTGGAAAGGATGAAAGCAAAGACGAATATTTTGTAGATGGCATGAAACTGGCCAACAGCGAGACGCTGACCTTGGACTATGGCAGAAGTTCCCATTTTGAGACAACAGAACCTCTCATTGCGGCCGTGTCTCCGATAGAGAGTCTTGATGGCAAACAAAACACTGGCGTCCTTGTGGCCTACTTTAAGATGGACAATGTATCGGACATCTTAAATCAGGGAGTAGAACAAAAGGAGACGCTGGATATATATTTGGTTAACTCAAATAATTTGCTCATAAGCAAATCTCGTTTTTTGGGGAAAGACGCAATCCTGTCGCAGGTAGTGGACACCGAACCAGTCAGGAATTGCAGAAAGAACCAAAATTGGAATGGTATATGGACCGACTGGCGCGGCGAAAAGGTATATGGGGCAAGTATTTGTTTTACGGATTTTCCTTTTCGATGGACATTGGTTGCGGAAATAAGCGAGTCGGAAGTAATCAAGCCGGCGGAAACACTCAAGGATTTCATCGTGGTTGCCATTTTACTGCTCATTGCGATCGTCATTTTTGCCGCATTAGTTTCAACTCGTGAAACAATAAATTCCTTGGAAAAATTATTCCACTTTGCCGAGAAAATCAACCAAGGTGATTTGGAGAGCCAAGTTGACGTGAGCTCAACAGATGAAATCGGAGAGCTTGCGAAAAATTTAAATACGATGCGCCAAGCAATTAAAAAGCGCGAAGATGATTTAAAACAGACCAGCTCCAATTTAGAGAAAACCGCTCAAGGTTTGAAAGAAAGCACAACCGATATGGAGGAGGCAAAGAAAGCGATGATAAATTTGCTTGATGACGCCAGGATACTTGAGGGAAAACTGACGGAAGAAAAGGAAAGCGTTGAGCGAAAAGTGGTTCTGCGAACGAAGGAGCTTACGGAAGAACAGGCCCGTCTCCTCGCGGCCATCAATAGTCTCTCCTTCAGTTTCATTATCGCGGATATGGCACACCGTGTGCTTCTCAAGAACAATGCAATGACAGCATTATTCAATTTGAAGGATAGTGATGAAATCTCCATTGACCGTGTCTCGGAACTTTTGGGGGGACATTTTAATGTGAAGAGCGAAGTGGAAAAATGCCTCAAGGAGAGCACCGTGTGTGAAATAAAAGAAATTGTCTTTGGTACCAAATTCCTCCGCGGGATTGTCGCCCCGGTTCTTACGCAAGGAACTAATGAAACTATCGGTTATGTGTTTCTATTGGAAGACATCACCGAGGCAAAGGTGATAGAGCGAAGCAGAGAAGAGTTTTTCGCCGTTGCCTCCCACGAGCTAAGGACTCCTCTCACCGCCATTCGCGGGAATAGCGAAATGATCCAGGACCTCTACAAGGACAAAATCGTGGACAAAGATATGAGTGAAATGATTGCAGATATTCACGAGGCAAGCGTTCGGCTTATCGGCATTGTCAATGACTTCCTTGATACTTCGCGGCTTGAGCAAGGCAAAGCCCTCTTCAAAAAGGAGTCCGCTGACCTCCTCCCGATCATTAGAGAAACCTGTAAAGAAATTGAGCCGTTGGCCAAAGCAAAAAACCTATCACTTATATTTATTGAACCCAAAGAAGTGCTTCCCCTCGTCTCTACCGACCAAGTTCGCATCAAGCAAGCCATTGGGAACCTTATTGACAATGCGGTCAAATATACCGAGAAAGGTACGGTGACGGTGACGATTGAAAAGATGGACGGATATGTAGCTGTTTGTGTGGAAGATACCGGCAAAGGGATTTCTCCCGAGAATCAGTCGCTTCTTTTCCGCAAATTCCAGCAGGCGGGTGAAGAGATGCTTTCTCGTGACGTTACCAAGTCAACCGGGCTCGGCCTTTATATTTCAAAGCTCGTGGTGGAGGCGATGGGCGGCACTATCGGCCTTACCAAAAGTGCTCCGGGCGTTGGCAGTACCTTCCGACTTACCATACCGATTGTGGTATGATAAGATAGTAGCAGTTGCTCTTCGCGCGCTCGGCCGCGCTTGATTCACTTTTATGAGCAAGATTTTTATTGTTGACGACGACATTTTCATAACTCGCATGTACGAGCGCGCGTTTCGTTTTGCAAATCATGAGACTGAAATAGCATATGACGGGACCGAGGCACTTCTGCGTTTGGAGACGATGAATCCATTGCCTGACATTGTCGCCTTGGATGCAATAATGCCGAAAATGAACGGCCTTGAGGTTCTCCAGGAAATTCGCTCCACCGAAAGGTTAAAGAACATACCGGTAGTCATACTTACCAATTCTATCAAGAAAGAAGATGCCGAAGAATTTTTGAAACTGGGAGCGAGTTTTTTTCTCATTAAAATGGATCAGGATTCAAGGGAAATAGTTCGGAAAATAGAAGAAATTATCAAAGCAAACGAGAGTAACATAAAAAAAGTATGATAACCATATTCATGGCCGAAGACGATCCTTTAATGAGCCGTATGTACGAACGCATTTTTCGCGCGAGCGGATATACGCTGGAAATGGCTTTTGACGGCGAAGAGGCGATCTCAAAATTGGAAAAAATGGAAACGGCTCCGACCCTCATACTCCTTGATGTCATGATGCCCAAGAAAAACGGGTTTGACGTATTAAGACAGGTGAAGCAGAATGAAAAATTGAAAAATGTGCCGGTGGTAATGCTTACCAATTTGGCAGGCGAAAGCGATGCCGAAAAAGCCCTTAGTTTGGGCGCGGTGCTCTACCTGGTGAAGAGTCAATATGACCCCAAGGAGGTGGTGAATAAAGTGAAGGAGATCCTTTCCGCCTCAAAGCGCGGCGATGATGTGCCGGAAGTGAGCGTGGGAGTCAAAGATATTAAAGACGAGAAAAAA
>JBBTVG010000007.1:6890-15746 GCA_038063375.1 Patescibacteria group bacterium | reverse complement strand
CGATGATGTGCCGGAAGTGAGCGTGGGAGTCAAAGATATTAAAGACGAGAAAAAATAAAGTGTATTAAACCCTTTGTTTCGCGACATTGACTACGTTAATTGTTACTGACAGAGCCCCGTCCCAAAAAACACTTGCGTCAATAGTCAGGCACAATGTATAATATATTACATAATTATATTTGAACACAAATGAAAAAATTTACTTCCGCAATATTAGTACTGTTACTTATTGGCATGAGCGCCGCCGCGTTTTATTTTTATCAAAAAGCGTCTGCTATTAAGGAAGACCAAGCAAACCCTGATGCCGCAGCTCAAAAAGAAGTGGAGGATATCGTTTCCCGTGCCGGGAAACTCATTATTCTCCCTGAAGGAGAGGTTCCGACAATCGCGACCGTGAGCGATCCGGAAAAGTTGAAAGATCAGCCGTTCTTTGCGAAAGCGAAAGTCGGCGACAAGGTGCTCCTCTATCAAAATGCGAGAAAGGCGTATCTTTATGACCCGGTGAATAACAAAATTCTTGAAGTAGCTCCAATTTCACTTGGCACAGGAACGAGCGCGCAGGGAGTAGATACAACCACCGAAAGTTCGAATACACCAAAGGAAGAAACAGAACAATAACATTCGTATTACTTCAAATATCACCCCCAAGAATTTCTATGAAATCTCAAACTGCCATAAAACCTCAAACTGCCATGAAACCTGACACGATCCTTACCAATGAGAACGCAAAAGCGAGTCAAGGCGGAAACAAATTGACCGTAACCGTCATTGCGCTTTTAATAATTGCATCCGCGGCGGCTGCCTTTTTCTATAATCAAGTGAGCACGCTGGAGCAAGACCCAAATAAAGCAAACGAAGCAAAGATTGCTCTCTTGGTGGAGAGAGTAGGGAGACTCATCGCTTTACCTGAAGGCGAACTTCCTGTGGTGGCAACTGTGTCTGACACAGCTCCGCTTGCGGGCAACCCATTTTTTGCCAAAGCGAAAGTTGGCGACGAAGTACTTCTCTATACCGCAGCGCAAAAAGCATTTCTCTACGATCCAAAAGCAAATATTATCGTTGAAGTTGCCTCACTCAATATCGGTCAATAGAAATTGATAAGAGAGTTTTTCTATTAACCACGGTTCTTTATCGCGAATGTGGTACTATTTAGTATGATGAGAAAGGATGTATCCGTAGGTCGTAAATATTTTGGAATCTTCATACTCGTGCTTATTGCGAGTTTTTTTACCCCCTTTAATTCTCGAGCTAATGAGTTCACCTCGAGTTCGTTTCGTGTCTTGGATCCGGTTATGGCTCCGGCGGGATTTTCAACATCAACCGGATTTCAACTGTGGGGAACGGTAGCTGAAATCGCTCTGGGGACGAGCACCGCTTCTTCATTCCAGCTTGGCGCCGGATTTTTGCGGTACCCGTTTGCTTCAACGCCTGTTGTTTCCGCCACCGCGGGAGACGGGCAAACGGCGCTTTCCTGGACGGCATCGCAAGGCGTTTTAGGTTGGACAGCATCCGGGTACAATATCGGGCAGGCCACAATTTCAGGAGGACCGTACACGTATACTTCGCTAGGGAACGTGACCTCTTCTACAAGAACAGGGCTTAGCAATAGTACAACCTATTATTTTGTTGTTGTTGCAAAAGACGCTTTCGGCAATGCTATCGCGACCTCAACACAGGTTTCTGCGACACCCGTAGCGGCTCCGGCGGCACCTCCACCTAGCGGCGGAGGAGGCGGTGGCGGAGGAGGTGGGGGAGGAATTATTGCGTCGGCAACAGGAGCTGTTTTCTCCGGTCGCGCTTACCCAAAAAGTACGGTAACGCTTCTTAAAGACGCGCAGGTTGCCGCGACCACTGTTGCAGGCAGTGATGCGAATTTTCAAATAAGTCTTTCCGGTCTTTCCGGCGGGAATTACATTTTTTCCGTCTACAGCGAAGACAGCAAGGGCGTGCGTTCATCCCTTCTCACTTTTCCCGTGAGTATAACCTCGGGCGCCACCACCAATGTCAGCGGTATTTTTATCGCGCCGACCATCTCGGTTGATAAAAGCGAAGTAAAACGAGGCGATAACATCGCCATTTTCGGCCAAAGCGCGCCTACATCGGAAATCGTTATCACTGTCAATTCGGAAGAGGAATTTTTCGTGAAGGAAAAGACTGACGCAAGCGGTGTGTATCTGCATAACTTTGACACCTCCGTACTTGAAATGGGACAGCACACCACGAAGTCAAAGTCGGCATTGAATGGTGAGATTAGTTCTTTCGGTAAAATCGCGAGCTTTCTCGTTGGTACGAAAAATGTAGCTGCCACGATTGCGACAAAATGCCCCGGCAAGGCCGATTTGAATAATGACTGCAAAGTGAATCTGGTTGATTTTTCCATCGCGGCATATTGGTACAAACGTCCATTGAGCGCCGTTTTTAAAACAACGGAGACGGCAAAATTGAATGGCGATGGAAAAGTGGACTTGGTTGATTTCAGTATCATGGCGTTTTATTGGACGGGGTAAATATATGAATATCTTCACTAAAATTACATTCATCTTTCTTTCATTGTTTGTGGCTTTTGTTGCCACACCCGTTTTTGCCGCTGGAATATCTTTTGACGCGCAAAGTCATGAATTCGCGCAAGAAGAAGAATTTTTAATGAATGTATTCTTGAATACTGAAGGTGAATCAATAAACGCTGCGGAGGGAAGGGTGGTGTTTCCAGCTGACCTTTTGGAAGCGAGAGAAATCCGAGACGGGAATTCCACTATCAATTTTTGGGTGGAAAAACCACGTATTCTGGAACAGGGCGTCATTGTATTTTCAGGCATTACCCCGGGAGGATTTTCGGGCAAAAAAGAACTTTTGTTTTCAATTGTGTTTCGCGCAAAAAAAGACGGCAACGGCACCATTCAGGGAGACGCAATACGAGTTTTGCGAAATGATGGAGAAGGCACGGAAGTGTACACACAAACCTCGCTGTTTCCATTCTTAATCTCTTTAGAATCAAAACTACCTGCACCAGAAGTTGAGAAAGTTACAGACAATGAACCCCCGGAGGATTTTAAGCCGATTGTTACAAATGAGTTAAGTTACTTTGACGGAAAATACGCTCTCATATTCGCAACTCAAGACAAGATATCAGGGATTGACCGCTATGAAGTGCGCGAAGGGCAGTGGAGTCGGTTTAGCGTTGCCGAAAGTCCCTATCTCTTGAAACAGCAGTCGCTTGAGAGAAAGATATTCGTTAAAGCAATTGATAAAGCCGGCAATGAAAGAGTCGCGGTATTGGACGCGCGAAACATCGCGCCATGGTATCAACAATACGCAATTCTTAGTATACTATTAATGATGATTGTCGTTCTATTTTTGCTCAAAATATTATGGCCAAGATTTATACAATAATTCTTTTTTTACTGCTTTCACTTGCGCCGTTTGGAGCGGAGGCGGCGACGCTTTCTTTTTCTCAATCAGCAGATTCTTATAGTGTCGGCAGTACCTTTTCAGTCGGCGTCTATACGGGGAGTTCTGATCAGGCTATGAATGCCGCTTCCGGCGTTGTTTCTTTCCCGTCTGACAAATTGGAAGTCGTCTCTCTTTCAAAAACCGGGTCAATATTTTCTCTCTGGGTACAAGAGCCGTCATTTTCAAACAACGGAGGAACGGTCAGTTTTGAAGGCATTGTGCTCAATCCGGGATTTATGGGGGGTAGCGGCAAGATTCTCACCATCACGTTTAGGGCGAAAGCCCCAGGGGAGGCAAATTTGAGCTTCACTTCCGGTTCGGTTTTAGCGAATGACGGAACCGGTACGAATATTCTGACCGGCCTTCGCACGGCGATTATCAATATTGATTCTAAATCTTTACCGGTAGGAACACCTCCGGCAGAAGAGACTACTTCAGAGGGTAAGGCGCCGACCATCGCTTCATCAACACATCCAGACCAGGCGAAATGGTATGCGAACAGTAGTCCGGAATTTTCGTGGACACTTCCTCTGGGGGTGCTTGAGGTTAGGACGCTCATAGGCACATCACCAAAAAGCATACCGACTGTGAGCTATGATCCGCCGATCGGAAACAAAAAAATTGATACTCTTCCCGATGGCATCTATTACTTCCACTTGCAGATACGGACAGCAACGGGATGGGGTGCTGTGGCGCATTACCGCGTAAATATTGATACCACACCGCCGAAACCATTCTCTATTACGTTCCCGCACGGGACGAAAGGGGTTTTGCCGCAATCGGTCATTCTCTTCAATACGACGGACGACCAGTCGGGTATAAGCTATTACAATGTGAGAGTAGGAAGCGACGTGGCAGAGCGCGTGGACGCACTCGCGGGCGGGAACCAGCAAGAGCTTCCGTCGCAGTATCCGGGCATGTACATAGTGACGGTAACCGCTCTGGATCGCGCCGGGAACACCACGAGCGCATCGGCCGATTTCACGATTGAAGCGATTGACGCGCCGGTCATAACTTCCTATCCGGAAGAAGTTGAATCGGGCGACATAATCAAAATTCGCGGAACCACCTATCCGAATTCAAATGTGAGCGTTCTCATCAAGCAGGATGAGAAAGTAGTATCCGAAGAGAACACGCAAAGCAACGGTTCCGGAGATTTCACGCTTATTATTACAAAGCGTTTTGACTCCGGGGTCTATACGTTTACCGCGCGCGTGACTGACGCACGCGGAGCGAGAAGCAATGAAAGCGTACCACTCACGATCATAATAAACCCGAAATTCCTGGCGAGTGTCATGACGCTGATCCTCAACTATCTTTCTCTGATCATTCTCATTCTTCTTGCGCTTGCCGCCATCATCGGCATAGGGATATCCACGTGGTATCGACTTTCACGGATTATTCGCCGTCTTCGCCGCGAAGGTAGAGAGGCGGAAAAAGTGCTTGAAAAGTCATTCAACCTTCTTCGCAAGGATGTTCATGCGCATGTTATGCGATTGAAAGCGGTAAAAGACAAGCGAAAACTTACCACTGAAGAGATTCTCTTTCTTGAAGAATTTGAGAAGAATTTAAAGGAAGCGGAGAATATTATTACGAAAGAGATACAAGATGTCTCCCGTGATTCATAAAATCGTTCCAGTCATCTTCAAATACGCGTGTCAATCTTTTCCTTTGCGGGACTGTAGACCTTGATGCGTAGCGCATCCAAGAAATAAAGCTGTATCCCTATCACACACATTTCCGTTATCATGCGCGCCCGTCTCCAAAGCCCATTAAAGAGCCCGTACTTACGCTCTTTTATAGTTTGGCGCAATGTCGGCGCAAATATTAATTTCATGCGCACACCGGTACTCTTGGCATAGTAGTTAAGAGCGATCTCAATTTGGAATCCTTTGATAAGATGGTGAGGCAGTCTCCTCCAGAGTTCTTTTGAGAGTGCTCGCTCGCCGCCGATCGCGGGAAATATCCGCAAGATCTTGTTTGACCAATAGATACCTCTCCCTCGCAGTGCTACCGCCATGCCGAATCCACCGCCTGCAACCGCGCCGATCAATTCCGTAATTGTCTCATGCGTAAGGCCATCAATGTCGGCATCCACGAACAAGATGAGATCGTTCTTTGCATGGTCCACGCCGTAATGCATGGCAGCGGCTTTTCCCTGGTTTACGGGCAGGGAATACACGACAGTCGCCCCCGCCGCTGTGGCAATCGCGGCAGTTTTGTCGGTTGAGCCGTCGTTGACTACAAGTATCTCTTCCACCAAAGGGTGCGACCGTAAGCTTTCAATCACCTGCCCGATAGTTTTTTCTTCATTGTACGCCGGAATAATTACTGAAACCATAGTTTTTCAATTACTTTCTTCGCGCTGTACGTAAGCACCAAAAAGAGAACAACAAAAACAGAGAGGGATAGCAGAATATTCCGAACATCCAATACGGTGGTGTTGAAAACTTTTTGTACGCCAAGACCGAGCGCAAAAGTGAACAGAATAAGAAGTACTGACCCGATGAGATCGCCGATGAGATAACGCCGATAGGGGACCCTATACATTCCGGATAATACTTGCATGGCAGTGCGCGTACCGTAAACAAATTTTGACAGTATCAGTATTTTGATTGGATTCTCTACAAAGACGGCGGAAAGACGCTCAATCTTTGGTGCAACTCGCGCGTACATCCTATGAACAAAACGTCGCTTTAACCCTTCCGTACTCTCTTGTTCTTCAGGCAGTAGTTTCCTTGCCTGATACATCAATTTCCCGAACAGATACCACAGTGAATCTGATACAAGTGTTGCGACAAGAGCGAGTGCAAACACAGAGAGGGGATCTAATACCCCTACGGCGCTTAAGTAGACTGCCGGTACCAGTACTACCTCTCCGCCAAGCAAAAGACCGAGAAAGACAGGGGCGTATTGTATTGCAAAAGCAGAGGATACATCCATAAATACAGGATAACCTAAAAAGAGCATTGCTGATAGAGGAGTGTGTCTTTAAAAAGGTGAGATTTTTGCACTCCGTCGATAAAGGGAAGTGAAAGACGCCGCCGCCTCGTTTTGCTATACTCACTATTATGACGTATAAGCGGACATTACTCATAATCGGCATACTTATCGCGGTCACCCTTTTGTTTTGGTACTCCCTTTCGTTGCAGGAGGCGTTTTACGATATCGTCTCCTTTTTTGAAGTATACGTAAGACAGAACGAAATACTGGGGATCCTCGTGTTCATACTCACTGCCGCTCTTGCGGCGATGGTGAGCCCTTTCACTAATCTTCCGCTCATCCCCGTGGCGGTCGCTCTTTGGGGTACGGCGCTGACCGCTCTTTTGCTACTCGGAGGATGGCTTCTTGGCGCTGCAATAGCTTATTTTATCGGGTATTATGTCGGCTACCCGGCGGTTCGCTATGTTATTTCCGCTGAGCGCTTTGATGTGTGGCTCCGCGAGGTCAGAGTCCATACGAGCTTTTTCATGATGTTTCTTCTTCGCTTGGCGCTTCCCGCAGAGCTTGGCTACGCATTCGGCTTTATCCGATACCCTTTTTGGAAATATGTTTTGCTGACATTTCTTGCGGAATTGCCGTTCGTGATCATTACCACTTATGCAAGCGAGTCGATTATCCTCGGAGAACAGCTACGCTTTTTCGGGCTTATCGCGCTTGCGGGTGTCATATTCTTTGGAGCGTTCTATTTTGTTCGTAAACCTACTCCTCATGGGGTTGACCGAGCACCACTTTGACCAATTCCTCCATTGAGTATTTATAGAAACAATGATGCACTATACGCAAAACCCCTTTTGTTTCAATGGTAAAAGTGGTGCTCGGTTGACAAATAATTGGATTTCGGCTATTATATTCATGCAAACTTAGAGTCTCACTTATTTTAAAAAGTATAGCGGGCCCGCTCTTGGTCCGCTATTATCATTCAAAGAAGGCACCGCACAAAGAATATATGTATAAAAAGAATTTTAGCAAGAAACCGTTTCAGAAAAGCGTCCCGTCTCGTCATGGGAGTAATTTTCGCGCGCACGGAGGACAGAGAGGTGGACAGAGGGGCGGACAGAGACAGCAGATGAGGAGCCAGAGGATTGATGTCTCAAAATTCATCAATAAAGCGGTGATCACCGAAAAGGTGGAACATTTTGTGCCGGAGCACAAGTTTGAAGATTTCAAGATTCATCAACAGATCAAGGCAAATATTGCCGCAAAAGGATACACGATGCCTACGCCTATCCAAGACAGGACCATTCCGCACATTCTTCGCGGATCAGATGTCGTCGGCATTGCCAACACGGGAACGGGTAAGACGGGCGCGTTTCTCATTCCTCTTATCAATAAGGTGATGACAGATCCGAAAGAGAACGTACTGATCGTCGTCCCCACGCGCGAACTTGCCATTCAGATCAACGAAGAGCTCAAAGAATTCAGCAAGCATACGAATATTCATTCCGTATGCTGTGTGGGAGGCGCGCATATCGGCCAGCAAATTTCAGGCCTCAAACGTGCGCACCGTTTTGTGATCGGCACACCGGGGAGACTGAAGGATCTTATCAAAAGGAAAGTTCTTGATCTCGCGCGTTTCAAGAGCGTGGTTTTAGACGAAGCGGACAGGATGCTTGATATGGGATTTCTTCCCGACATGCGTTTTATGATGGCGTGCTTGCCGAAAGAACGGCATACGCTCTTTTTCTCCGCGACACTCTCGCGAGAAATTGAGACGCTCATTAAGGAATTTCTTCGCGAGCCGGTTTCTATTTCCGTAAAAACGCAAGATACCGCAAAGAATGTGGACCAAGACGTGGTGAGAGTTAAGCGCGGTGATGAAAAACTTGACATACTTCATGACCTTTTGATCCAGCCGGAGTTCAGCAAGGTGCTTATCTTTGGCAAGACAAAACACGGCGTGGAGAACCTCTCCAAACTTCTTGTCAAAAGAGGATTCAAAGCCGAATCGATCCACGGCGATAAAAACCAATCAAAACGACAGAAAGCGCTCGGCCTCTTCAAGGATAACCGCGCCCAGATCCTCGTAGCAACGGATGTTGCGGCGCGCGGCCTTGATATCAGCGGCATCAGCCATGTCATCAACTATGACATTCCCGCAACGTATGACGACTACGTCCACCGTATCGGCAGAACAGGAAGAGCGGGCAAGAAAGGAAAAGCGCTCACCTTTGTTGAGCATAAATAACGCCCAATAAATAGATTGGGCGTTGTTTTGACTTCATTCGGATGCCATGAAAGTTCGGAAACTTTCGTGTCGCACCACAAAGAGTACTTCCAATTTCTAGTCGCTTCGCACCACAAAGAGTACTTCTTGTTTTCTAACTCACTTCATTCGTAAGAAAACAATGTCGCTCAAGAAATTTAGGTCGCTCCTCGTTCGTCAAAATAACAGAATTCCGAGAA
>JBBTVG010000007.1:0-6790 GCA_038063375.1 Patescibacteria group bacterium | reverse complement strand
TCGCTCAAGAAATTTAGGTCGCTCCTCGTTCGTCAAAATAACAGAATTCCGAGAATCATAAAACCGCCGTGCTATTGCGCACGGCGGTTTGTTTGTGGTATTATGCATATAAGAATTTCCCTTGGAGTTTCGTGAATGAATCTGCTTAGTGTGATGTATTCACACCATTATTATGAAAAAAACACTGGTTGTTATATTTTCCATTCTCATTCTCGCGCTTTTGTCCATCATCGGCACGGTTGTATATATCAAACTTTTTTCTCCCATTGACAAGTTTTTATAACAGGAGAACCTGTTTAACGCACCTGACTTTATTCCGCTTTTCACGAGGTATAACAAAATAAATATCATGAAAACAGGATTTTTTGGAAAACGAGACGCCAAAAGTATTTTTAAGAAACCCGAGCCGAACGGGGTTTCAAAGCATGATGAGTATGGTCATTCACACAAAGGTGTTGCGGTATGCAAAAAATGCCACAACGTACTTTTCAAGAAAGAATGGCACCGCCCGGGCGTACAGCTCTCGGATCAAATATTACTCGCACGGAAAAAGGGCGTTCACTTTGTGCTGTGTCCCGCCTGCACAATGATCACAAACAAGCAATATGAAGGAGAGATTATCGTGAAAAATGTTCCGGAAAAATACGAAGTGGAACTTGTGAATCTTATTGCATCTTACAACGAGCAAGCGCAAAAGCGAGATCCACAGGATCGGGTCATTGTCATTGAAAAAAGCAAAAAAGGGTACCGTGTTACCACGACTGAAAATCAGCTTGCCGTAAGGCTTGCAAAAAAGATCAGGAGTGCTTTTAGCAGGGGGAGGGTTGTCTTGCATATCAGCCATTCAGCTGAACCCTATGAAGTGGAGCGTGTTGTCCTCACGTTTAAGTAGTACTCTCTTAAACGAAACCTAAAAGAGTTATAATATATCGCATGGAACAAGAAGCATTAAAAAAACTGGAAGAACAAGGACAAAAAATCGATGAAATATATGTGTCGATTGAGAAGACGAGGAAATATTTCATGTGGACGCTCGTAGTAACGCTCGCCTTTTTCATCCTTCCTTTGATCGGGCTTGTGTTTGCCATTCCATCCTTTTTGAGTACGTACAGTACTGCTTTGCAAGGATTGTAGGCGTCACTTAATTTAATAGATATGAACAAACAAAAAAGGGGTCCCAATAACATCGGGACCCCCTCTCACTACATGTTGTATCTCATAAAAGGATACGATAAAGAACTACTACAGAGCCGGCGCCGTCTACGAGACGAAGTCGAACTCCCCCTTCTTGACCGCGTCGATGAACATACGCATGTCTTGCTTCGGGAAGGCGAGCCCTTTGCCGGTGGTCGTGTCGGCGATAACGGGTATGTTGTTCTGCATCTCGATGCCGATGCAGTGCTTACCCTGGCTGGCCTTGGCAACCTTGAGTTGGTTGACGGTCAGCACGATGCTCGCGTTCGCGATTCCCGGGTTTTGACGGTTGACAATTTCAACTTGCTTGTCATTCGGCTGTTTGCTGTGCATAAGAACAATCTCCTTCGTGAAGTTTTTGGGAAAGAAAATATCTACCGGGAAATTCCAGTAGACGCGTGTAATTGTAGCAGATGACCATAATTTGTCAAATTTTACCGAAAACTTTTCAAAACAATGATCACTTTTTCACATATCCTCGTTCGTCAAAATCTGCTACAATAAACCCAATGTATATTTTATTTGATATCGGAGGCACTAAAATGCGCTTGGCCCTATCGCGGGACGGAAAATCATTTGGTGATCCTGCCATCGTGGATACGCCTCAAAAATTTGAAGATGGTATCGCGCTCTTTCAAGAGATCGCCTTGGCGCTTGCGGGCGGGGAGCTTATTCTTTCAATGGCTGGCGGCATTGCCGGAGTGTTTGATAAAGAAAAGGGCATGTTGGTCAATTCACCCAATTTGCCCGATTGGGTGGGAAAACCTTTGCGGGAGGAGTTGGAAAAAAGGTGCGATGCTTCCGTGTTTATTGAGAATGATTCCGCTATCGTTGGCTTGGGCGAGGCGCTCGCCCAGACCGGCGAGCGGTATGACATCGTGGCGTACATCACCGTGGGCACCGGCGTGGGCGGCTCGCGCATCGTCGGAGGGAAAATTGACGAAGCGGCAATCGGCTTTGAACCCGGCCATCAGATCATTGATCCGGACAATACGCTGTGTCCCGAATGCGAAGGGAATGACCTTGAAAGCTACGTGTCGGGGGTAGCCGTGGGAAAACGCTACGGCATGAAGCCATACGAGATTACGGAGAAGGCGCTCTGGGAAGAGACCTTGCCGAAATTTCTTGCGTACGGTCTCAACGACACGATTGTTCATTGGTCGCCTGATGTCGTGGTGCTGGGCGGTTCCATGATCGTGGGGGACCCGGCCATTTCAGTTGAAGCAACCGAGCGGTATCTTAAAGAGCTCATGCATATTTTCCCAACCATTCCCGTTATCAAGAAAGCGACTCTCGGTGCCGTTGGCGGTCTTCATGGCGCGCTCGCATATCTTAAACAAAACATTGTATAATGTTTAAATTATACGGCGCTCCTCAGGGGACTCTTTTAATTAACACGAAGCGGAAAAACCCTTGACCATTTGCGGTTCGGGGGTTTTTTGATTTCAACAAATGAGGAGCGCGTGGAAAATTCTGACCTGCTTATCAGCAAGGCAGGTTTTACACAGCGTCCGAGCGACATTGTTTTCTTAGGTGCGAAGCGACTTAGAAAACAAGAAGTGCCCGTGTGGTGTGCAGTTGAAACAAAGGGTATTAAGCCGTAGGGCTTGCTCTACAGCTTAATACCCTTTATTATGCTAAGAGCACTATGTCTCCGCTTACGTTTACCATTGAAAAAAAATTAGAAAACGGCCTGGGGCGGGCCGGGGTCTTAGAGACGCCTCATGGGAAGATAGAGACGCCCGCGTTTGTTGTGGTTGGCACGAAAGCGACAACAAAAGCGCTTTCTCCTGAACACGTGCGCGATCTTGGCGCCGAGGTGGTGCTTGCCAATACCTACCATTTGTATTTACAGCCGGGAGAGCGGGTACTGAAAGAAGCGGGAGGTTTGCATCGGTTCATGAACTGGCAGGGACCCACCATGACCGATTCCGGTGGTTTTCAGGCATTCTCGCTTGGAGCCGCATTCGGTACGAGTATTTCAAAAATAGCAAAGGGGGGCAAGGAGGAGGAGAGCGAGGATGGCGACAAAGGTTCGCAGGAAGTTCCCATTCTGGCAAAGATCACCGAAGACGGCGTGACTTTCAAATCACCGTTCAGCGGGAGTGAACACCATTTTACGCCGGAACGTTCCATTGAGATTCAGCACAATATTGGAGCTGATATGATATTCGCGTTTGACGAGTGTACATCCCCGCACGCTTCGCATGAATATCAGAAAGAAGCCATGGAGCGCACGCATCGATGGGCACAGCGCAGTTTAGATGCGCATAAGAAAAATACTGAAGGGAGCAGGAAGCAGGGACTTTTTGGTATTGTGCAAGGCGGACGATTTGAAGATCTCCGCAAGGAGTCGGCGCGAGTGATTAGTGAAATGGATTTTGACGGGTTTGGCATCGGGGGTTCGTTTGACAAAGAAGACATGTATACAGTCGTGGGGTGGGTGAACGCGATTCTGCCGGAAGAAAAACCGCGGCATCTCTTGGGTATCGGCGAGCCGGCGGATCTTTTTGGCGGTGTAGAGAACGGTTGCGATCTTTTTGACTGCGTGGCGCCGACTCGAATGGCGCGCAACGGCACACTGCACACCTCTCTCGGCAGGATAAATTTATTCAACGCGAAATTCGTGAATGATCATACGCCCATTGAAGAGGGGTGCGGGTGCTATGCGTGTACTCACTACACGCGCGCGTATGTGGCGCATCTTTTTCGCGCGAAAGAGATGTTTGCCGCAACACTCGCTTCCATTCACAACCTTTACTTCATCGTTCATTTGGTCAAAAAGATTCGGCAGTCCATTTTGGATGAACGATTTGAAGAATATAAAACAGAATTTCTTAAAGAGTATTATGGCAAAATTCAAACTTAAATCTGAATACAAGCCTGCGGGCGACCAACCGCGGGCGATCGCCGAGCTCGTAGAGGGCTTGAGCGGCGGCCTTGCTCACCAGACGCTACTCGGAGTGACGGGTTCAGGAAAGACATTCACAGTGGCAAATGTGATAGAGGCGGTACAAAAACCGACGCTTGTGATCGCGCACAACAAAACGCTCGCTGCACAATTGGCGCAGGAGTACCGAGATTTTTTCCCTGACAACGCGGTGCACTACTTTGTTTCCTACTATGACTTCTATCAGCCGGAGGCATATTTGCCGGTGTCTGATACTTATATTGAGAAAGACGCGCAGATAAACGAAGAAATTGATCGACTGCGCCATGCGTCCACTCAAGCGCTTTTGACCCGCAAAGATGTGATTATTGTTGCATCCGTGTCATGTATCTATGGATTAGGTTCTCCCGAAGAATATGAAAAGGAAAATCTGAAACTTTCCATTGGAGACAAGATAAATCGCACCGAACTCCTTCACCGGCTTGTCAGTATCTTTTTTGAACGTACCATCGCCGACCTCTCACCGGGAGATTTTCGCGGCATAGGGAATGTGATAGAGATCATGCCAGTTTCCGAGAAAGTCATTTTCCGTGTTGAGATAGCGGGCGGAGAGATAACGCGTATTACAAAGATTGATTCCACTTCACAGACCATTTTAGGTGAAGAAAAGGAAATATTTTTGTTTCCCGCGAAGCACTTCATTACCGACAAAGACAAAAAAGAACGCGCCATGAAGGCGATCAGACAGGAACTCAAGGAACGCATTAAAGAGCTTGAAAAAGCAGGAAAGGAACTTGATGCCGAACGGTTGCGTCGGCGAACCAACCATGATTTGGCGCTTATCAAAGAGGTGGGGTATTGTAACGGGATTGAGAACTATTCACGCCACCTTTCCGGAAAGGCACCCGGTGAACCGCCGGACACGCTTTTATCGTATTTCCCGCGCAACGTTGATGGTACACCAGGTTTTTTAACGGTCATTGATGAATCGCACGTGAGCATTCCGCAGATCGGCGGAATGTATGAAGGAGACGCGTCGCGCAAGCGAAACCTTGTTGAATATGGTTTTCGGCTTCCTTCGGCGCTTGATAATCGTCCACTGAAATTTCCTGAATTTGAAAAGCGGGTTGGGCAGGTTATTTTTACATCCGCAACGCCCGGAAATTATGAACGGGAAGTAAGCAAAAAAATCGTGGAACAAGTGATCCGTCCGACGGGTCTTGTGGACCCGGAGGTTACGGTGCGTCCGATCCTTGAGAAAGGAAAGTACAAAGGGCAGATTCAAGATTTCATGGCGGAAGCACAACAAGAGATCAAAAAAGGGAATCGGGTTATCGCCACCACGCTTACCAAGCGTATGGCGGAGGATCTTTCCGAATATTTTAAGGAAAAGGGGGTGAAAGCGGAATACCTGCATAGCGATATCAAGACGATTGATCGTATCAAAATTCTAACTAAGTTCCGTAAGGGAGAATTTGATTGCATTGTCGGGGTGAATCTCCTGCGCGAAGGGCTTGATCTGCCCGAAGTGACTTTGATCGGCATTCTTGATGCGGACAAGGAGGGATTCCTGCGAAGTGAAACGGCGCTCATTCAGATCATCGGTCGCGCTGCGCGCAATGTATTCGGCCGTGTTATTCTTTATGCAGACAACATGACCGGCTCAATGGCGCGCGCTATCGCTGAGACAAACAGGCGCCGCACAGTTCAGGTGGCATACAATGAAAAGCATGGCATTACCCCAAAAACAATCATCAAAAAGATCCATGACATTGCCGATCAGCTGGAGTCCGCGCACGACAAAGCGGTGAAAGCGAACCTCACGCTTGATGTTCAAGTTTTTGCGGGCCAGCCCGAGAAACTCAAAAAACTTATTCGACTAAAAGAACGCCAAATGAACGCCTCGGTCAAAATACTTGATTTTGAAACTGCCGCCATATTGCGCGACGAGATACAAGCGCTCAAAGATCTCTCCGTGTGATTGTATAAAAAAACCCTCTCATATGAGAGGGTTTTGCAGTAACGGATACTTAGTGGAGGTACTCGTGGGGTAAAGGAGCTCTGCTTTCCTGTCTGCGTTTGAAGCTTAAGACGCAAAAGGGAATCGCGGAATCAATGGTTTCAAAAAGTATTTCCGCGAATTCTTTTCGGTAATATTGGCCTACTTGGAACAATACTTCGTAGTTAGGATACTCTCCAATAAGCGCGACGGGGACTATTTCCCTTTCCTTGTTTTCCGGTAATGAAAGCATGAA
The DNA here is from genome assembly GCA_038063375.1 of Patescibacteria group bacterium. NCBI lineage: Bacteria > Patescibacteria group bacterium. The sequence continues at coordinate 451 of JBBTVG010000007.1, read as the reverse complement.
GTCTATGATTGTTTTCATACTTTCAACGTCTTCTTGTTCGGGTACCGGCAGATCTTCGTACATAAGCCTCACATCCCGCTTGTTGGTACGTTGCCTCTGGTGCTTCACTGGAGGAACCTCCGTTTTTGATTGAGTCTGGAAACAGAGTAAAATAAAAAACAACAAAAGTCAACCGAGCACCACTTTTGCCAACTTCTTTATTTTGCATCTACGGAAACAATGATTACATAATGCGCCTAAAAACCCCTTTGTTTCAAAAGTAAAAGTGGTGCTCGGTCAACTAATGAGAGAGAAAGAACGTTTACTTAGCGAGAGAGAACTGATATAGTGACTATATTAAACCCCTAGCGTGCATGCGAGGGGCGTTTCAATTACATATACATGGAAAATAAAATCATTGTAAAAGGTGCGCGGACCCACAATCTGAAGAATATTACCGTTGAGATGCCGC
>JBBTVG010000006.1 GCA_038063375.1 Patescibacteria group bacterium | reverse complement strand
AAGACAATGGACACACAAAATCCTCGCGAGTGGTATTACGCGCTCTTTGACTATGGCACTCACCTTGGCAAACAAGTGAAAAATCCAAACAGGCAAAGCAAGCATTACACAAAACAAAAAGTGTTTGAAGGGTCGCACCGACAGATTCGCGGCGCGGTTCTCAAAAAAATATTGGGGAAGGGAAGTATGAGCAAAGAACGCTTACGCGCTGAGATTAAAGTATCCGATAAATCACTCGAGCGAGTACTGGAGGAATTGATCAAAGAAAAATTTATCATGAAACATCGTGGTAGGTACAAAACCGTATGATCAAGACCCGAAAACAACTGAACGAACGCAAAGAAAAAGCGCGAAAGGTTCTCCGCTCTCTCAAGCGGTTGATCCCCAACGCGGAAATGGCCTTGCGGTATGCCAATAATTGGGAACTTTTGGTTTCGGTCATTCTTTCCGCGCAATGCACCGACAAGAAGGTAAACGAGGTGACGCAAAAACTCTTTAAAAAATATAAGACGTTGGATGATTATGTGAACGCGGACAGTAAGGAGTTTGAGAAAAACATTTATTCCACCGGTTTCTATAGAAACAAAACAAAGAATATTCTCGCTTCGGCCAAGATCGTTAAGGAAACGTTCGGCGGCAAAGTACCCAACACAATGGAAGAAATACTCACTCTGCCCGGGGTGTCGCGCAAAACCGCCAACGTGGTGCTCGGAAACGCGTATGGCGTGGTGGAGGGAATCGCGGTTGATACGCACGTGATACGCTTGTCACGACTCCTCGGCCTCTCTAACGAGAAAGACCCCAAAAAGATAGAGCAGGACCTCATGCTGATATTGCCCAAGAAAGAGTGGTTTATGTTCACCTATTATATGATTGAATACGGGAGGAAATACTGCCCGGCGCGAAGGCACGACCACGCGAAATGTCCTGTTCGTCACTAAGTGCGCATACGAAGGCCTTGCTTTCGTATTAAGAATAAAGGTTTAATACCTTTATTTTAAGCCATTTTATGGCTATTGCCAAACAGAGAAAACGTTGCGTAACTATTGACAATCTCCCTGTTACATGCTAGTATCTAGATATACCGGTAGACCCGGTTTTTTCTTTGGTGCGATGTTCCAACAAGCCCTTGCCGGGTGGGGGGCAGAGCACCAACTCAAATTTCTTTTGAGATTACTGGCTAGAAAACGGCTTATCATAGAATTCTTAACGACTGCGCTATTATTTCTCACGAACGGAACAACCCAGCAAGATCGCGTTCCTTTCTATAAAAGGGAATATACCAACACGGTCGTCATCTCAGACGCTATCGTGGAGGGGGGAGCGCTTGATCCAAGCACTATTCCGCTCACCATAGAAACGCGCGTCCGAGACTATTTCAAAGACACGCCGCTCTTGATAGAGATTGCGTACTGTGAATCTCGATTTAGACAGTATGGTAAGAACGGGGAAGTGTTGAGGGGGGAAGTAGTACCGGAAGATATCGGTGTCATGCAAATTAACGCATACTTCCACGAGAAGGCTGCTCTAAAGCTTGGGCTAGATATTTACTCATTAGAAGGAAACTTAGCCTACGCAAAGTGGTTATACGAAAAAGAAGGGTCACAACCATGGCAACCATCGGCAAAGTGCTGGTCAAAATACAACAACGAACTCGCTCGAAAATAAAATAAGAGAATCTTGTTTTCTTCCTTCGCTCGGTCACAAAAACATTGCAAATAGAAAAAATGCTTTTGTGACCCTCACTCACTCGAAAATAACTTAAATAAAAAACGCTGTGATATTTATCACGGTGTTTTTTATTTAGTACTACCGGAGAAAAAGAATGGTTTATGTTTTGACAATGAGCAGTAGCGGATATGCGAGGGGAGATAGCAAAAGGCTCGAGTTTAAATAATACACAGTGTCGCACAATATATCTTTTGCGCAGGTTCTTTATACGACGTATAAAGAATATACAACATACTACTTAATAACACCCTTTTGTGTACTATTGTAATACCCGTAATGGCCCTCTTAGTCTGCAAAATTCCTGGAATGTATTCCATGCCATGAGATATTGCCCCGTAGTAAGAGGATTCTTCTTATTCCGTATCACCTTGTCTAATGTGTCTTGTGATATGCCCTCATTCATTTGCAAAAAGATCACCGGGTACTGACGCATATACTTCGTATGGTATGTTTTTAATTTGCTGTTTAAGCAACCGGTAAGATTACGCCTATCGCTTGGATAAAATACATCCACACAAAATCCTTTTTTACTGTCATACACAAAGAAATCAGCTCGCGTACGCCTGTCATCCGTGAAGAAATACTCGCGATGCACAAACTCTTTACCAAACATATCTTGAAGGAAATCGTAGACTGTTCGCTCTATCTCATGCGAGCGACTGTTTATCTTTCGTGCACGTTCTATACTGTGTTGTCCACTACGAAAATCTGATTGTCCCTTCAGGTCAAGCTGTTTGCGCAGTTGTACGAGTCCCCCAAAACGCCGCTCAATACAACGAGCTGAAGGCAGATATGGATACGCATCAACTTCCGGCGCTGTTGGATATCTGCTGTTTGTATCAAAAAAATGTTTTAGACCTAGAGAAAGCTCTTCTCTGGTCCATGGTTTTTGCTTACCGGATTTTTGTGCACGAAGCGCCATACATCTCCAGTATAAACACTAGAGTCGCAAAAGACAAATATTATTGTGTGTAAATATAAGGAGAAGTCGCACCACAATTCCTCTACGGTTGCGTTGTGGTGCCGACCGATGGCGCATTCAATATAAAATCATGCGGCACGCCATTCTTAATACGTTCCATATTGTTTACAAACGATTCCCATAAGAGGTTAATGAAGATATTGTTCCAAAAATACAAGACCGGACGTTCCAGATAATTATCCCAGACGGTTACTACTAAACCCCATACATAGCCAAGATTCCCCTGCGTTTCCGGAGATTGTACGATAGCACGCAGATCAATGCCCAAATAGCTGATAATGACAATCAGGATGACAAACAAAACCAACAACTTAATGAATCCTCCTTGTTTCTTATCGAGCATCTTCTTCATGTATAAAGTATATAGCTAATATTATAAGTAATCCAGAGGATTAAGGTACGCCGGAAGCGGAGCGATGGGTATGGATGCACTACTACATTTACTGATTGGTCTCCCCGCGATGGCGCCTAAGCGAGTCACTTGAACTCCCTGGCTTGCGTATACGGTAAGATGCAGATGCGGGCCGGTAGAATATCCTGTGTTTCCGCTATAGCCGACAATATCCCCGGTAGACACCTGCTGCCCTTCTATTGCTTTAATGAGTGAGAGATGCGCATAGAGTGTTGAAAGACCGTTATTGTGCTTGATAAGCACCCATTTGCCGTAGGAATAGCAGCCGGGATATTGATCGGTGTTGCCTGTCGCCTCAACAACACCGGAGAGTGCGGCTTTTATTTCCGTACCAATACTTGCCCGAAAATCAACGCCATTGTGACCTTTCCCGTTGTATCCCCCGCTTTGCGCAAAATCGGTATTGCCGAATTTCTGCGTGATAAAGATATCTTTCAGCGGCCATAGCAAAACGCCAGTTCCCGCCGGGGGGAAACTCCCCGGATCTATGGCGATGCGCAGTTCTGATTCAAATTTCAGCAACTCCTTTTCAAACTCCTCCTTGAGCCGCAGTTTTTCATCAAGCGCTTTCTGGTAATTGGCTTCTTTATTTTTTGTTTGCGCGAGCAATTGATTTTTTTGATTGCGGCTATTGTCCGCAATGATCTTTTGGTCTTGGAGTTTTGCCCGGAGCGCAATAGAATTTGCGCGCGCGATCTCAATGGATGCTTTATTTTCTTCCAGACGCGTTTTGAGGTCCTGCAGTTCTTTTACGTTCTTGTTGATACTTTCTTGAAATTGCTCGAAATTCTCCACGTCATTCCAAAACTCCGAGATATTGTCGCTGGAAAGAACGAGTTCAACGAGGGTGTTATCATCTATTTCGTTGATCTTTCTGATGGTCTCCTTGATAACCTCTATCTTATTAGTGATATTTGTCTTTTTATCGCCAATTTCAAGCTCCAGCTTTTCAATGGTGAGCGAACTGGATTCAATTTTATTTTCAGTCAATTTTATGTCCGCAGCAAGTTTTTTTCGCGTAAGGTCAATGGTCTTTATCTCTTTTTGTAAACTTTGTTTTTCTTCCCCAATACCGTTCAACTGGATTTGGTATTGCGCGATCTCTTTTTCAAGCGCCTCTATTTCGCTTGCGCGACCGGTAATTTTCGTTTTGAGTTCATCAATGCTTTGGGCGCGTATCTGTAGCACTGGCACCGCAAATATCACGAGAAATAGCATGGAAGAAAGAAAGATGGTTTTTACGAATTGCCATATGTTCATATCATTCACCTAGTTTCACCGAAGCCGCCCTTAAACGCTCTCGTGTTTCTTCTTTGCCTAAAATTGACGCAATAGTGAACGGGTCCGGCGATTTATCCCTTCCGGAAAGAGCAAAGCGCAGAGGCCATAAAACATCCCCTCTTCCCTCACCTTCCGCATAATCCCATATCGCAGGCTTCAAAGATTCCGCGCTGGTAAAATCAGCATTTTGAAATAATTCAATCATTCTGTCAATGTGCCGTTTTGTTGTTTTAGAATCACTTTTTTTCCATACCAATTTTTCAGAGCTGTATCGCGGCCGTTCAAAAAAATACGCTAACTCCCCTTCCGCGGCCATTGTATTGATATCTGAAAATTTATTGATACGTTCAAGAATGAGCGGAGTAATTTTTTTCACAAGAACAGAGTCCTGTGTTTTTAATATATCTGATACAAAGATCTCCAGATCTTTTGATGGTAATTTCCTCAAGTGTTCCCTGTTGATCCAATCAAGTTTAGTACGATCAAAGACCGCGCCGCCTTTTTGCACCTTCTCCAAATTAAATTCTTTGATGAGTTCACTCAAGGTAAATATTTCTTTTTCAGTTCCCGGATTCCAGCCGAGTAACGCTAAAAAATTTATGAGCGCTTCCGGCAGATATCCTTCTGCCTTGTATTCATTCACGGAAACCGCACCGTGGCGCTTAGAGAGTTTGCTTTTGTCGGGAGCTAGGATAAGTGGGATGTGAGCATAGAGGGGCTCCGGAGCGCTTATGGCGCGCTGTATGAGCATTTGGCGAGGTGTATTGGAGATATGGTCCTCTCCGCGAATAATATGCGTGACGCCCATCTCAAAATCATCAACGACGACCGCCAAGTGAAAAAGCGGTGTTTGCATGTCTTTAGCGATCACAAAATCACCCAGTTCGGCCGTATCAAATGAAATGTCTCCACGAATCATATCCTTAAACGTTATCTTCCCGTTCGGGTTTTTGAAGCGGATGACCTTTCCCGTGCCATCGCTGTTTTCTTCCGCCTCATACGCGCTACCTTTGTAGAGTATTGCTTGGAGATGCTTTTTGTATATTTCCCCTCGTTCTGACTGGCGATATATCTCGTCATACGAAAGAGAAAGCCACGAGAGTCCCGCCACAATATCCTCTTCGTATTCTTTTTTACTGCGTTCCTTGTCGGTGTCCTCAATGCGCAGGATAAATTTTCCTCCGTGCGCTTTGGCGAAGAGATAGTTGAAGAGCGCCGTGCGCATACCGCCCACATGCAAAAACCCCGTCGGGGACGGTGCAAAACGAGTTACAATATTTTTTGGGGTGAGGATGTTCGGCATATTATAAGGTTTAATACTCTTTATTTTTCATGTTTGAGCGCGATCTTTACGATCTCTTCCGCGATCTTCTGGGCGGCGTCCGGCCGTGCAAACGAGCGCGCTCCCACTACCATACGCTCACGCTCTTCCCTGTTTCCCATGATACGGTCAATATCGGAGATAAGAACATTCGCCGCTAAATTATTCTCTTCAATCACCAGGCATGCCCCCGTTCGCGCGTAAGCAAACGCATTGCTTCGTTGATGGTCTCCGTTTGAATCAGTGATGGGAACAATGATACTCGGTATTCCCCATGCCGCAATCTCAAAAATGGTGGAACCGGCACGCGATATGATCAGGTCAGCTATGCCGGCTGACATTTTCATGGAAAGCAAATTCAGATACGGGAATGGATGATATCGTCCTTCATATCGATTCCCTTTTAAGATAACGCCGGCCGTACTTGCGGTACTTTTAAAATTATTTTCTCCGGTCTGGTGGATGACCTGATATTTTTCAACAAGCTGGGGAAGCGCGTCCAAGACGACGTTGTTGATCACTTGCGCCCCTTGAGAACCGCCAAGAATAAAAATAATGGGTGTGCCCTCCTCCAGTTTTAAAAATTCATGCGCGCCCTTTTTTTGCACTATGAACATTCCTTGTCTGACGGGATTGCCGGTCTGCGCCACTTTATCTTTAGGGAAAAAACTTCCCGCGTCAGCATACGAGACCGCGATCCTTTGCGCAAACTTCCCCGCCCACACGTTTGTTTTTCCGGGAACCGAGTCTGATTCATGGATAATGACGGGAATGCCGAACAATCGCGCCGCGAAAAGTACCGGAAAACTCGCGTACCCCCCTTTGCTGAAAATGACATCGGGGAAAATAGAGTACAACAGTACAATGGCCCGCACAATACCGGCGGAGGTTTTAAATATGTCCAGAAAATTCAAGAGAGAAAAGTAACGCCGCATCTTCCCTGCGGAAACCTTTTTAAACAGAATGCCGTTTTCCTGAAGAAGGGCTCTGTTGTAAGGTTCAGGCGCCACAAAATACAGTTGCGCGTTCAATAAATGGTCGCGCTCTATGATCTTATTTATCTCTTCCGCAACCGCTATGATGGGGTAAAAATGTCCTCCGGACCCGCCTCCGGTAAAAAGTATCTTCATTCCGTTAACAATTTAAACTGCTAATGCTTGTGTGTCCGCACAGGGATATCGCTATATTTTTCTCTTATACCTTGAAATATTGAGTACGATCCCGATCTCAACGAGTGCGAACAGCAATGCCGTGCCTCCATGACTAATGAACGGAAGCGGGAGGCCTGAAAACGGGAAAACGCCTACAATAGACGCAATATTAATAAGGGATTGGAGTACAATCATTATAACAATCCCGGAAACCAAAAGTCCACTGAATGCATCAGGGGCGCGCCGCGCAATAGAGAGACCCCTTAACAGGAACAAAATGAACGCGGAAATAATGACGACGCCCCCAACAAAACCAAACTCTTCAGCCGCTACGGCAAAAATAGAATCTCCGATCGGCTCGGGCAAGAATCTGAATTTCTGTATGCTTTGACCAAAGCCCTTTCCGAACACTCCGCCGGAGCCGACCGCGATTAGGGACTGCTGTATCTGCCACCCCGCAACGAGCGGGTCGCGCGCGGGATCAATAAACGTCAAAACGCGCTCCATGAGGTAGGGTTTGGAAAATACGATAAGAATAAAACCAATAACAGCGATGCCGAATAGGACAGCCAAATGCTTCCACTTCCCTCCCGCAATAAAAAATATGCCGATGGCGGCACCGATGATGATGAGGAGGGTATCCATGTCGGGTTGCCACAGCAAAATGAGGCCTACAATGCCGATGACCGCCAGAAGCGGCAATAATCCCCATTTGATTGACTCAATTTTATACTTAACCGAAGAGAACCATGCGGCAAGGTACAGCACGGCTCCGAACTTTAAGAATTCGGAAGGCTGGAATGTGACAAACCCGAGATCAAGCCATCGCCGCGCGCCCCCGTGCTGTAGCCCGATCTGCGGGATGAAAACCAAAGCTGTCGCGATAATGGAGAGTGCGAATATGTGTACCGCGTATTTCTTCCAAAGTTTATAATCTATTTTTGAAAATACGACGAGCGCGATGGAACCCAGAAAGAGGCCGAAAAACGCTTGATTGAATGTCGTAGCGCCAAATTGAGGTCCTTGTCTCGCCAATAAACCAAGCGAAGAGGACATGAAGATAAAAAACCCTCCCAACATGAGAAAAATAACGGTTGCGAGAAATACTTTATCAATACTCTTGTTCGCCATGGCTTTTTATATTAGACCCGCTGCGTAATAAAGGGTATTAAACCCTTTGTTGTCGTCGCTCGCTCGGAAATGGAA
>JBBTVG010000005.1:21668-73553 GCA_038063375.1 Patescibacteria group bacterium | reverse complement strand
TCCAGAGCTGGTTTGCCAATTCATTGCCGGAGGTTTGGAGAATGACGATTTTTTTTATCATATACTTTTTGGACGAGCTTCTATAAAGCACCGACCGTCTGTTTCTTCTTTTATTATCTCTAATTCGTAGGAGAGGGAAGAGAGAATTAATACCACATTGAACATGTTGAGCATTGAATGTACTTCTAAAAGAATGATCGGTTTCTTGTTTAAAAGAGTGTTCTTTGCGCCAAGGAGCACAAGGGACTCGGCGCCCTCAACATCTATCTTGATAAGATCGGGAGCTTCTTGTATCCCAAGTTCTTTCTTGAAGAGATCAAGTGGGACTGTTCTAACTTTTGTTTCAGTAAACCCTCTTTGTTTGAAAGCACCTCTTTCCCAGATAGTATCAGCCGTATCAATGAAACCCCCAGAGCTTCTCCCACTCTCTATGTCCTCGCTCATACTGAATTCTTCGCTACCTAAGATGTCTGATACCGCAACATCAAAGATAGAAACCGTGTTTCGTATGTCATTATTCTTGTCTCGTATGAGTTTAAGTCGCTCAACATTTTTTTGATTCGGCTCAAAGGCATAGATTTTTCCTTTAGGCCCGACAAGCCGAGCAAAATAAAGAGAATGAAATCCTATGTGCGCGCCAATATCGTAAATGATCTTTCCTTGCAATGCCTCACTATTTAGACGTTTGAAAAGAAAAGTATCATAGGTATTATTAAGAATCGTTTTTTGCCAGGGACCGGTAGGGTCAAAAAATATTTGCAGACCCTCTAGTGGTTTATAGATAAGAGTGTTCCATTTAGGAGAGAAGGTTTTTGGTTTGACCAAAAGTTTTCTTAAAAGCGCATATATGATCGGCGGAGTGATGTTTTTAATCAATTGTTTCATGTGTTCATTCTTTCTGCTAGATAATTGGTAGTAAATAGAAGTTCAGTAATTTTTTCAGGACTTTTTATCTCATAGAGTCCGTCTCTTAGTACCCGATAGATTTTATAATCAGAAAGAAAATTAAATATATCCCTGAAATATGTTCGCGAATCTCTACTTGAAGCACTAAATTCAAATTGAATATATTTAATATTCGGCAACATTTGTTTTGCCCCCTTAAGGCAAGCTAACTCATTACCTTCTACATCAAGTTTTAGCAAAGTAATATTTTTAATATCGTTCAATTTGCAAAAATTGTCTATAGTTTGAATTTTTACCTTTTCGCTTCCAACAAACCCTCCGTGGGGTTTATGAAGAGTGCTTAGTCCGCTAATATTGTCTGGACGGTAAAGAATTGCCTCACCGTCAGTATCCCCCAAAGCACTTTTTACTATAATTGCGTTGTCACCAAGTTCTTTTTTAAGAATTTCATAGTCTCTTAAACATGGTTCAAAAGCATATATCTTTGCCTTGCCTTTTGTGAGATTAAATATCTCCTTAATATAGTCTCCCCCTTGTGCACCAACATCAAAAATAACATGGGTTTGCTCTTTAGATAAAGCATATCTGGCGGCGAACAATTCTCCGTTTTCATTTGGATGTCGTCCTCCAGTCCCAATATTCATTCCTTCTATTGAGACATCAAACAGTCTTCTGAAAATTATCTGAAACGCCTTCTTCCCAAAGAATAGTTTTTTTAATATTTTTTTCATACAATTTACATAATAAGACACGTTCTGGGCGCGTATGTCAACAGAGTAAGTTGTGAAGTCGTATGTTTTGGTCTTAATTAATAATTAAATAACTTAAGCATGCTTTGTTTATGGCGGGGTTGGAACTCGATTTGATGGTGAAGTTTGTCCCAACGGTTCTTGCGCTTACACTATATGAACGGCTAGTCCCCTTATTGCAGGTGATGCCCAAACGCGAACCAAGAGATGAGTCTTCCGTAATCAATATTTGACTACTATCAGTTACTGCCGTGGTTTCTACAACAAGTGTCGAACTGCCATTAGGAAGCGCTATGCTTCCGGCTGACGCAGAACCACAGCTTGCGGGAGTTGTGGTGGAATTGCAATTAGATATAGTAGAAGCTGTGCCAAAAGAAATTGTTCCAGGAACAGTTGTAGTAATTCCCGTACGTCCGATTCTAATAGCGCTTGCGGTAGTTGAGCCGATAGTAAGTGTCCCTGGTGTGTAGGTGTCGAGACCAAGACCGTCTGCGACTACACTAATTAGGTTAGCGAAGAAATCACCATTTACGTGAAGTGTTGCGGACGGAGTATTCGTACCGACCCCTACCTTACTATTGATAATCATGTTTTGTCCGGTGCGTCCAAAAGTCATAGTGGTTGCTTGTGTTGTACCAAAGTTAAGCACTCCGTTGGTTACAGAATCAATCAAAGATCCTATCTGTAGAAAAAGATTCCCGCTGGTGAGTGTGACATTTGAGCCGTCATCGGAGAGAAGCGAATCACTTATGGTAGTATTGGCAATAAATTTAGCAATTCTGTTTATAGTGCCGGAACCGCTAATCGAGATTGGTACTGATGGTGAGGTAACGTCTGCCTCCCGATAACTCCCTGTACCCATCTTTTCAAATTTTACAACGGCATTGGTTTGCGCAGTTTGCCAACAAATCGTAAAGTTTGTGGTGCCATAATTATTTACACAATCATTATTACCGGCACCGGCATATTCTTCTACTACCCAATATTTTCCATTGGGCAACGAACTGAAGTCTTGCGGTTGACTTGTTTGTGCATATCCCGCTGTAGCAACATTATTTTCATCAGTAACATTCCAAATATCATAAAAATTTAAAGGCGTTGAGCTATTGTATATAGTTACACTATCTCCCACCCATGTAAATGTATTGTTTGAATTTGATCCCAATCCACTTTGGGAGATATTGTTTGGCGTAGAACAAGATGCTCCGAATACACAATAATTTTGTGTAAATGTGAATACGCCACTCGCATATGATAAAGAAGGGGAAAGGAAAGCGATGATTGTTATAAAAATAGGCATTATTTTTTTCATGATAAGGTGTTAAAAGTTTATAAACTTATAGGTGAATTATGTCATTAAAAAAACAAAATACAAAGCTCTATTATAAGCAATGTTTAGTTACTTTTTAAGGGTGACCCGGGTAGTCTTTCATTGTGTTACTTTATCAAATATTTTTTAAAATTATAACCAAGATTGTTTTCTTGACCCACCCTCCACAAATAAAGCGGCAATTTGAACGAAATGTTATTGCCGAATGTTTCAGCAACCTGAAAATTGAAATCGCGGTCGGCGCCACGCCCCGTAAATGATGGCCAAACCCGTTCGTTCACTGGGCGAAATCTTACTTTTTCCACGATCTCCTTTTTGAATAAGGGACTGTTCCCTGATCCCGGGTAAGAATCAAGAGACTGGAAAAAGAACTTATTGATAACTCGCATTCTTTTCCATTCAAAAGGAATAAAAGAATTTAGTTTGCCCAGAAAGGGAATAATGACCCCTTTGGTTTTTTTAGCAAGTGCTATTATTTCTTTGTTTGTTATTACCATATTCCTCTCTTCTTGAAAGATTTTTCCAATGTCCAATCTTTTCCCCAGTAATTCTTCTTTGAATTGTTGCCATTGAATGCATACGTGCGAAGCGCCATACTCTATAGCAAGGTTGTACTGCGCTTCTATACGATTTACAAGAGAGGCGTCGTCGGCATCTTGAAAGGTGATCCATTCCCCACGCGCTTTTTCAAATCCGTAGTTTCGCGCCAAATAGCCGGCATTCACATTTCGTCCGCGCTTATTCACGCGATTCGGATCGTCATAAGGGAGTTTATAGTATTGTATTTTTTTGTTTTGTGTTTCGTATTCGCGCACTACTTTTTCAGTATTGTCTGTGCTGTTATCGTCTACAACGATTATTTCCAAGTTGGGGTATGTTTGCGTTAACATGGAGTCAATTGCTACTCCGATAGTGCTTTCGGAGTTATGCGCCGGTATGATGACTGAAATGAGGGGTTTGTTCATATTTTTCTTTCTTTCATTACCTTATCCATGAACGAGGCATACGATTCCTTAAATTGTTCCTTTGTGTGGTGTTTTTGCGCGTAGTGCCATACAGCCAAAGATCGTGATCTCAATTCATCATCGGTAAGCGCGGCAATCCGTTTTACCGCGTCAGTAATTTCTTCGACAGAGGCTGTTTTTAGCTCTATACCGAAAGGTTCCGCATCTACTCCGGATTGCCGGGTGATAATGGGAATAAGACCGGCGTGAAGACCGGTTATTACGCTGCCAGTTTGGCCCTCTGAACACGACGGGTAGATTAATCCAACCGAATCATTAACGATTTTTTTGAATTGTTCGCCTCGTACATCAATACGTCCCATTAGTTTAATGTTAGGCGTTTCGTACAACTCCTTCTTATAACACTCCGTAAAATCTTTCTCGGCGGCAACGGGTCCGCATATCGTAAGCTTGTATTCGGGCATGCGTGCGAATGCTTCAAGCGCGCGGTCGAGCCCCTTGTGTACCGCGCCACCGCCGCCTATCCAGACAAAATTCTTTTTGATGTTTTTAAAATCTTTTCGTTCCGGCGATGGAAATTGCGCAACCGAAAGGAGGGGGATATTCACGATGTCTTTCTTTGCGTACGAGAAGGTGTCTTGAGCGAATCCGTTGCCAAGCGCCGTGGCATAATCGGCATATTCAATATTATTTGACGGGTTCATTTGCCTCCGCGGTTCCAGCATGCACCCGCGCCTTTCTTTCAGTTCTTTCAGACGTTTCTGCTCCGCTTCATTCTGATAGAGCCAGTGCGCGCCCGTGATGTAGAAAATTTTTACACACTTCTCATCGAGAAACGGCGCCAGTCGTTCCAGATTCTGATTGACATCAATCACTGCCGTATAATCTTTTTTAGGAATGAATGTTGTGTTGGTCCAATCAATAACATCAACCGCAAATCCTCGCTCAAGAAGAATCTCGGCGATGATAAGACATTCCCATGGATTGGTGTGCGGACTCCGGTCAAGTTCTTCCTTTTGTATAGTGAAAGGGTGAGTAACGTAGGAGAGTAGTACCGCGCCTTTGGGACGAGATAGTGGTTGGAGCGTCACCTTGCCGCGAAAACGTCGTTTTAGTTTACGCGCGTAGACGCGGTATGGGGAAAAAAATGAGTCGGTAAAAGGCATGTTATTTGTTCCAAAGAAATTCTGGATTTCCTGTCGCATTCATCTCTTCAAGCCACTTGAGAGCGTCGGCAGAGAGTTTCGGCCACTGTGCTTGAAAGGCGGCTGATGAGGGCTTTTTCCCGAAAAAACCACTCCGAATTTTATTGCGAAGAACTTTTAATTTTTCAACAATAAACGAATCAGGGTTTTTATTTAAGTAAAATTTATTCAAACGATCAGTCTCATCCTTTATCTTTTTCATATACACCAAGCTGACACTTTGCGGGTTGCTTATGTTTACGAACGAATAGCCGGTATACCAAGCAATGTTTGCCTTGCCGGCGGTAACTCGTAACGAAAATTCTGCATCAGCACGCCGAAATGACGGATCCCATAATCCCAAGAGGGGAAGTGATGATCTGCGAATCATGGTGCCTAGCCCGCAAAAAGAAAATGGTGTACGATCTTTTTGCCATTGCCGATAGTTCTGCTCATAACCAAGCGGCCTGACGCCGGTGGTTATGTTTTGGTTCTTAAAACCACCCTCGGTACTTACCATATCTACTTGGGTCTCCGAAAGCATGAATTTCTTGCATGCCTCTATGGCAGGATAGTGGAAAACGTCATCATCGGTGATTACTGTAATAAGCACACCGCGCGCTACGAATAGAAGTTTATTCAAGCCGTGTGATTCGCCAAAATCCGGTTCAGATACAAAATATTTTATTTTACCAGTCCTTTTAAGGTCGCTAAGGAATTCTTTCGTGCCATCAGTACTTGCACCATCGGCAACAATGATTTCCTCATCGTTTTTGACGTGTTGCAATAACCTCTCCATGGACTCTTTGAGATAGGGGAGCTTGTTCTTAGTAGTAATTATATATGAAAGGGTTGTAGCATTCTCTGCAGGCATTGTTTCGTAGCTTCAGCGTATTATATCACACATTTGCTGGCGTACGAGGCAATAAAAATACCGCTTTTCTCACAAGAGAGAGCGGTATTTTTTCCAAAGAGAGCACTAGAGATACCCCAATTCTTTTGCGTACTGGAGCATTTTTTCCTTCGACCGTTTTTTGATTGGCTTGATGGGATTACCGGCATAAATAGTCCACGGCTCGGTTTTGGTGCCTCGGGGTACGAATGAACAAGCGCCGATAACGCACCCTTCCGCGAGGGTTACTCCGGGAAGTATAGTGACATTCGCGCCAACATTAGCAAAATTTTCAAAGACAATCGGCTCAACAACCAGACGGTCACGCATTTCTTCCGGTACGCCGGGAGCCGTGATCAGCCCTTCACCAAGGTATGCATCAGAAGCACAGATAATCGTGCTTTTGGCAGCGATATTAGTGAAGCGGCCTAACGTGAGCTTACCTTCTCTGCCACCGATAATACTTACATAAGGACCAATGTGGATGTGGTCGTTCGTTTCCAGTGCCGTAGTGAGGTAGAACCCACTGTCAATGGCAACATGGTTTCCTATTGAGACCAAATGAGGTCTGCGAATCTCCACAGCACTGCTTATGAATACGTCGTCGCCGACTGACTTGAGCAGCGCCTTGTCATATTGCGGTGAGTTCATGATTTCTCCATCCTGAGATTTAAGCGGTTGATTAAAGACCATATGAGTATACTATGTACTTTATACCATTTATTTATGTATAGTCAATACATTTTATTAGACCTGTAAAACGTTTTTAAAAAGTCAGTTTTTGGTCTATACTATACTTCATTAGTTTTACCAAAAGGGAATTCAATATATGAAAAAAACAAAATACACAGGGCACGTTTCGGAGTGTCAGATCTGTCAAAATAAAAACTTAAAACCAATCCTTTCTCTTGGTCACCAGCCCGTGGTGCAGGAGTATTTAACTAAAGAAAGCTTGGATCAACCCGAAGTAACCTACCCGCTTAATTTGGTGTATTGCGACAAGTGCGGATTAACTCAGATCGACTATATCGTACCGCCGGAAATAGTTTTTCCGCCGGATTACCCCTACCGTACCGGTCTCACCAATATGCTTATCCGGAACTTCAGAGCTCTTGCCGATACGTTGGAAAAACAGGGTTATGCGATTCCCAAGAGTCTAATCGTGGATATCGGTTCAAATGACGGCACGCTCCTGCAGGGTTTTAAAGAGAAGGGGATGAAAGTTGTCGGTGTTGAACCGACAGGTGCCGCGGATGTGGCAAAAAAGAACGGCATTACGACGATCAAAAGTTTTTTCAATAAAGAAACTGTCGCAACTATTCTAAAGAAATATGGTCCGGCTAAAATTATTACCGCCACGAACGTGTTTGCGCACATCAACGATACCGTTTCTTTGGCTAAGAATGTTAAGGACCTGCTCGCTACCGACGGTGTGTTCGTTTCCGAATCGCAATACCTTTTAGACATTTTTGAGAAGCTAGAGTTTGATACTGTGTATCATGAACACCTTCGTTTCTACGCGCTTCAGCCTCTCCAGCATCTCTTTGCACAAGTGGGACTATCCGTCGTCGACGCTGAACGTATTTCTGCCGCCGGCGGATCAATTCGTGTGTACGCCATGAAAGGTAAACACCAGATGAGCGCGCGAGCGAAAGAACTCTTGGCTACCGAGAAAAAGGCTGGTCTCTACGACGTAAAAGCGCACAAAAAATTTGCTGAACGCATCATATTGGCAAAACACGATCTCGTAGCACTTCTTTTGAAGGTGAAGAAACAAGGCGCGCGCATTGCCGGTCTGGGATCTCCGGCGCGCGCCAACACGCTTTTGGGTTTTACCAAGATTACCACCGACATTTTAGATTATGCATGTGAGAAGAAAGGGTCGCCGAAAATAGGGTTATTTACACCCGGAACACATATTCCCGTGTTTGAGGAAGAAAAGCTTCTTAAAGAACAGCCGGAGTATGCCCTCGTTCTTTCATGGCACATTGGAATGGAACTTATTAAAAAGACGAAAGAAGCAGGTTTCAAAGGTAAATTCATTATGCCTCTTCCGATCCCGCGAATCATTAAGTAGGCATGGAAAATAAAAACAAAAAAATTCCGTGGTGGGAGCCGCAGATCGGCAGTCCACTCGAGCGGGAATTGATAGAACAGGTTCTCGTTGACAATTACGCGAACGAAGGAAAACTCACTGCCAGATTTGAGACTGAAATTGCCGCTCTTCTTGGTGTGAAGTATGCCGTGGCCACGACGAGTGGCACTAGCGCTATTTTCCTAGCATTAAAAGCTTCAGGAGTAGGTTTAGGAGACGAGGTTATTGTCCCTGACGCAACATTTATTGCCACCGCAAACGCAGTTTCTTTGTGCGGAGCCACTCCCATTCTCGTGGACATTGACCCCAGAACGCTTACTATAAGCATTGAAGCGCTCAAGAAAGCAATTACACCAAAAACAAAAGCAATCGTCCCTGTGCATGTGACTGGCCGTGGTGCGGACATGGAAAGCATTCTCGCCATCGCAAACGAGCATGGACTGGTTGTCGTGGAAGATGCCGCCGAAGCATTTTTTTCCAAGCATCAGGGTAAGTATCTGGGTACATTAGGCGATGCAGGTTGCTTCTCGTTTTCCGCGGCCAAGACCATCACTACGGGTCAGGGCGGTATGATAGTGACCAATAGCGATGAGCTCTACATGAAACTGAAGCCATTGAAGGATCAGGGACGACCAGTGCGCGGCACAGGTGGGGATGATCTCCACGACACTATCGGGTTTAATTTTAAATTCACTGACATCCAAGCAGCACTTGGATTAGGACAGCTCAGACTTCTCGCGGAGCGCACCGAACGGATGAAACACATCTATATACTCTATCGGGAATCACTCAGAGGCATCTCCGGTTTTTCTGTCTTTGATATTGATATTTCAGGCGGCGGTGTCCCCCAATGGACAGATATAATTGTTGAGCGCCGCAATGAGCTGGACGCATATCTCAAAGAAGATAACATTGATTGCCGCCGCTACTGGCTACCAATCCATCGTCAACGTGCATATCTGTTGCCGGACGACCATTTTCCCAACAGTACAAAGCTTTTGACACAAGCGCTGTGGTTGCCATCTGCGTTCACCCTCTCTGATGAAGATGTGGTCTTCGTAACGGATCGCATTAAGGAATTTTTTTCAAAACACTAGAATTTTTTCGGATGCTCCCGATACCATTCAAAAGTTTTCTTTAACCCTTCATCCAAAGTAACTTCAGGTTTCCATCCGACAAGATTTTTTAATTTTGTTACGTCCGCGAGTCGTCGCTTCACGCTTCCGTGCGGTGAATCTTTGATTTCTGTCGTTTTTGGTTTCCATTCCGCAACAGTGAACATTTTTTCCGCAAGATCACGTATCATGATTTCCTCTGTATCCCCGATATGCACAACTTCAATCGGTTGCTTGTCGGTCTTCGCTGAGTCCATGAGCATTTGCATGGCGCGAACTGCGTCTTCAATGTAACAAAATGTTCTTGTGTCATCCGCGCCGTAAATAGGGAACGGATCAATACGATCCAAAATACGCATGGAAAATTCAGGGATTACGTGGTCGTAACCTGCCCGCGGACCGTAAAAGTTGTGCGGGCGCACGATGAGCGCACGAAGGTTGTACATGGCCGCATAATGGATCATGAGCACTTCACCCATGAGTTTTGTCGCGGCGTATGACCACCGAGGGTTAAAGGGGTCCTCAATAACAAGCGGTACATTTTCCGGTGTTGGGATGGCAAGTATTCCGAACGCATTTAATCCGCCCGCGTATGCTTCATTTGAAGAGGTGAAGCAGAGTTTCCCCTGTGGATTTTCGGTTCTAAACCACTCCAGAATATAGATGAGTGTCAGAAGATTGATACGTGAAGTTTCGTGCGGCATTTGATAGAAGTACTTTGTTCCGTTTACCGCAGCGAGGTGATATACGTGATCATACCCACTCCCAAATTCTTTGTATGAAGACTGGTCAGTAAGATCAAGATTCAAAAAACGCACCCTCGGGTCTTCCAAGAGTTTTTTTAAGTCATTATCCATTGCGCCGCGCTGGAGGTTGTCTACCAGCACCAATTCCGTGTCCGGACCGTACGTTTTTAATAAATGCAGAGAAAGATGGAAACCTACAGACCCGGCGCCGCCCGTGATAAGTATTTTTGTCATATTATTTTAATGGAATAAGGTAAGCGCGTTTTAATGAAATCTTTGAGTACCTGGTGGTGATGGAAACCGATTGTTTTGGGCAATTTATGCAAGGGGAACCATTGCGCCTCACTGAACTCCGGACCATTTTCCCTGATAGTACCTTTAGTAATGATAACCGGGAAGTTAAGAGCAACGAAATGCTTCTGCTTATCGGCAACAGGATCGTTATAGACGGCGAAAGGCATGGTCTCGCTCCACGGCGGAATTATTTTTACTGACACTCCAAGCTCATTTCCGGCTTGGCGCCGGATAGTATCTTTAGTTCGCTCACCCTTCAATATGCGGCCGCCAATAAGGCACCACTTGTTTTCTTCCGGGTAAATTTTTCTCTTAATGAGAAGCGTTTCAACGACCCCTTTGGTTTTTCTCAAGATGATCAAATCAACGCAGGCGACAGGAATCAACTTTTGGATCGTTTGGAATAAAGGTTCTGGTATCCATTTTGAGGCAGGAACAACTGTATCAGGTATTTTGTGGGTTTTCTTCACCATAATAATTTCACCCCAGTATAACACCTTGATTATCATTGGTAAAATGGTACCATAGAGTTCATTATTCACTGGTATTCTATGAGTTTTTCACCAAAAGAAATCATTGTCGTTGTCGGTTACGGCTGGGTGGGGCAAGCGAATGCCTTGGCTCTCTCACACATCGGTTACCATGTGTGTTATTACGATGTCGGGGAGCCAAAAATGCACTACGCGGACAAGTATCAAAATTCTTATGATACCATCACGCCACTCTCATCTCCCCTTGAGAAAGATGGCCCTGACACGT
This sequence comes from Patescibacteria group bacterium, assembly GCA_038063375.1. Classification (NCBI taxonomy): domain Bacteria; species Patescibacteria group bacterium. The sequence goes on along the minus strand of JBBTVG010000005.1, from coordinate 62,518 downwards.
GCTATCTTGTGTGTGTCGGGGATCGTGTTTCTCCGGAAGGGGAGCAGAATATTGAGGCTATTAAAAAAGCGCTGGAGTCTCTTCACGATGCAAAGGGTACCGTCGTACTCCGCTCAACAGTTCTTCCGGCATCTCTCGTCTCTCTGCGATTTGATTATTATGTGCCAGAATTTTTGCACGAAAAGAAGGCGGTAGAGGAATGTATGGCGCCACAATATTTTATTGTTGGTAGCCGTAATACTGTGAGAGAGCAACCTCATTTTTTTAACATATGGCAAGAGCGCGCAACCAAGATATTCTACGGCACTCCTGAAGAGGCGTCATATCTGAAATACCTTTCAAATACATGGAATGCGCTTCGCATCGCTTTCGTCAATGAATTTGGAAATGCGATGGCGTTACCTACGGATCAGGAGCATTTGGCGAGCATTGAAAAGGTCATCAATTTTTTCTTTGAGAAAAAAAGCTATCTCCGATATGGCAAGTCGTTCGGAGGACACTGTTTACCGAAGGACGTACGCGCCTTTTGTACCTCACACGAAAAAGAAGGGAAAGACATGTCACTTCTTCACGGTGTATGGAAAGCAAATGACGCCCAGCTCATCATAGAAAAAAAATACCCCATCTTGCCGGAGTGGTTTTCTGAATGGGTTCGCCCGGAAATTTCCGGGCGCTCCGCGCTCCGCGCCTTAAAAAATTTAGTCATAAGAAAAGTGAAAAAGCTTTACTTATAAGACCTACTGCTCAATAATTTTTCGGCTCCAATCTTTATATTTTGGCTACGAAAATTATTAAACAGTAAGTCTATGATATTTTTCATGAGATTTTAGCCATAGTTCAAGACACAAGAGAGACCATATTTTGTAGTACATCTTGTCGTCACCTTTTTGGTAAAAAGCGTTAATCATTGATAGGACTGCCTCTTTTTTTAGAAATTTATATATTGATGCGTTGTTTCCCAGCGTATGGAGAACAAACTTTTTCATTGTCTCTGTCTTCAGCCACTCTTTAACCGGCGCGCCGAATCCCTGCTTTCTTCTGTAAACAAATTCTTTTGGCATGATTTCCGCCAGAATATCTTTGAGGATGATTTTTCCCTGATTACCGTTCATTTTATATTCAGTTGGAATGTTGTACACGTATTCCGCCAGATCTTTGTCAAGAAAAGGGGAGCGTATCTCAAGTGAATGCATCATACTCGTTCTATCTATCTTATAGAGAAGCTGGCCCGGAAGGTATGTTGTCAGATCAAAGAAATTTATTTTCCGCACCCCATTACCCTTAATGGTATTGATTGCGTGGTCTACAATATCATCGCTTATTTCACCAAAATTTTTCCATAGTTTTTTACGCTCATTTTTTTGAAATACTGATATATTTTTAATATGTTCTTTAAATTGATTTGAAAAGAAGAAATTTTTTAATTGTACAATTTTTCTTATATTTCCATATTTAGAATACCAACCATAACCCATAAACAACTCGTCTGCCCCGTCACCCGAGAGTGCCACTTTAACTTTTGATGAAGCAAGTTCTGAAATTAAGTGTTGAGGAAAGTTTGAGGAGTCGGCATGTGGCTCGTCCATGTATTCAGTGATTTTTTCAAGCTCGTCGATAAGATTCGCTTTTATTTCAAGAGTGTAATGGTCTGTGCCAATTTTTTCGCTCGCTTCTCTGGCATAGGGAAGTTCGCTCGCACTACCTTGATAGCCAACCGAGAAGGTTTTGATCGGGCGATCCATGAATTGTTGCGCGAGATAGGTTACCAGAGTGGAGTCAACACCGCCCGAGAGGAGCGAGCCAACTTCTACATCAGCGACCATCCGTTTTTTGACCGCCATTTGAATGAGTTCTTTGATTCTTGTTTTCGCTTCTTCATAGGTAGGTTTTTGGGGATTTTCAGGTATTGACCAGTATTTTTCTATATGAAGTTCGCTATTTTTATATACTGCTTTTGAGGCGGGGGAGATAACGTGTATATTTTTGTAAATACTTTTCCATGGCGGCACATACATAAGGGTCAGATAATTATCTATCGCGCCATAATCCAGTTCTCCCTTTATGTGACCCGATTCAAAAAGCGCTTTGATTTCCGATGCGACAAGAAGATTGTTGTTTTTGTCAAACGCGTAGTAGAGCGGTTTCTTGCCAAAACGGTCGCGCGCCAAGAAAAGCTGTTCTTTTTCGTTGTCCCAAATTGCAAAGGCAAACATTCCGTCAAGATATTTAGGGCATTCGTCGCCATATTCTTGATAGGCCTTGAGAATGACCTCGGTGTCCGAATTGGTTGAAAAAACATACCCCTTTGCTTCAAGATCTTTTTTTAATTCGCGATAATTGTAAATTTCTCCATTGAAGGTGATCGCCATATCGCGCTTGTTATCGCGCATGGGCTGGTGGCCTAGAGAAAGGTCAATGATTGAAAGGCGCGTTTGTCCGAGGGTGCAGAGCGGGAAGGAGAGCGTGCCTTTGTCGTCAGGACCGCGCTTCCCTAGGGAAGCAAGCATCAAAGAAAGTTTTGATGCGTCTATTTTTTGGGTATCTTTTCCTGTTATGCCGATTATTCCACACATGGTGATCAGATCTTAATCCACGAATCAGGAATTACGTCTTTTGTATCAACATTAGGTTTTGTTTTACTAAACCATCTGCTTGGCGCTATCACTATTTTTTCGGGATTTTGATTAAGCCATGCTCCCCACCAACTGAAGGAACTATTGGCGATGATTTGATGTTTACAAAGACTCATAAGCCGCAAGTCTTCGTAATTTTTGTCGGCCTTATTGTGATCCACATACGTTACCGGATATTCCAATACGATGTTGTTTTTTACCCATTCGTGATCGTCTGAGAATATAAAAAAATGCGGATTGTGTACTTTCTCGGACATGAGCTCGATCGCCTTATGATAGTAATCTAGCCCGCATGTTCCATGGTATTCGTTTGTTTGCTCGTTCGTAACATAATCGCCACGCCTGATATGCACCATCACCGAGGTGGTCGCCTCTATCTCTTTGGCAACAGCCGCATCTTTTCCCTGCAGAGTGGTTTTAACGATCGCTTCCTTGCGTATAATATATGCACTGTCTTTGAAGTATTTTTCAGTTTGCCAATAACCATCAAGATAAGCTTCTTCTTTTATTTCTAAGATCCGCGGGTCAAAATGGAACTGTTTTTCTTCTATATACTTTCGTTCATTTGCGATCAGCCTGTTATAGAGAAACCATTTCTTTCCCCGTTTCCTGCGATATTTTTGAAATCTCGCCACTTCTTCTTTGGTTGCAAAATTTTCCACGATATTGAAATGGCCCAAGCTATACGCATGGAGTTTATAGTCATGGAAGCCGGAGATGTCCAATTTTAATTCAGTGTGATTTATATGGGCGAGATGTCTACCCAATGCGTATTGGAACATTTGGTTTCCGAGTCCTCCAATTAGTTTTACCACAATCATATTTTAATATTTATAGAGGCAGCTGCTTATCGTTTCAAGATCATTCTCGGAGAGTTCAGGGTAGTTGCCGCAATAAAAGCTGTTGTCGTGCAGAAAATTCGTATTGGGCAGACTAAAATCATCCTTTACATATTTTTTATAAAACGGTTGTTTCTGTATATTGCCGGCAATCATGGGGCGTATTTCAATGCCGGCACCTGAGAATTGTGCCATGTATTTTTCTCGCAATTCGGGAGTTTTACATACCACAGGTATGGCAAAAAGAGAAAGTGTACTTATGTGGTCGTGCTTTAAGGGCAGAAGGTCAATGTTCTTTTGGAGCACCTTTTCCAAACGGAGGTAATTTTCTTCTCTTGTTCTGATATTCTCATCCAAAAATTGAAGTTGAGACAATCCGAGAAACCCAGTGATCTCAGTAGGTCGTACATTAAACGCCAGATCGTAGAATGTGTATTTGGCTTCAAATTCTGAAGTAATGTTATATTTTTTCCGCCATTTTATCTGCTGGGGTGCCGATAGATTTCTATCCCATCCGTTTGCCCGCACAATACGGAGCATTTCTGCGAATTCTTCATCATTGGTGCATACCATTCCTCCTTCAATTGTTGACATATGGTGCGCCACAAAAAACGAGAAACTTGCCCCAAGACCAAAATTTCCCGCTTTGCCCTCCAGCAATTCAGTACCCAACGACTCGCAGTTGTCTTCTATTAAAATAATATCATGCTCATCGCAAACCTTCCTGATTTTGTCGAGATCACCGACAAAACCCAGTACGTTCGTGATAAAGAGCGCCTTGAGTTCTGTCTGTTTAATGCGCGCCAACACATTATCGGACATTACGTTTAAGGTGTCTTTACTGCAATCAATCGCCACCGGTTTCATGCCCATCTGGATAATAGGCATGACGTTTGTGGACCAGGTAAGCGCGGAAAACCCAACAAGGTCGCCGTCTTTCAATTTCCCCAGGTTTTTTAGCGCTTGGAGCATGGAAAGATTCGCGCTTCCGCCGCTATTAAAGAGAACCGCTTCTTTCCTACCTTGTTTTTTTGCAAAAGCTTTTTCAAATTCCGCGCATTTTTCCCCCATGCTTAATTTATCGCTCTTTATGATAAAATCAGCGAGAGCTTTTTTTGTCTCATGCTCGTGCAAGAATGCGTTTTTCATTAAAGGGATCATATTTTTATTTTATGTTTTTTAAATATTTCTTAAAAAATACCTGTGTCGTGTATTCACGCGAAGCTCGCTGGTACGCATTTTCAATAATCTTACTATAATCTTCGTAGTGTTCCAAAACCTCCTTTAGTTTTTCTTCGAGCTTGTCTTTCTCGTAATAAACAAACTCTTTATCTGGTGTAAAGAATTTCTCAATAACATTAAAAGAGTCCTTACGACATAGGATAAGTGACCTACAGAACGCAGCTTCAAACATTCTTGTTTTTTGTTGAGGAACAAGGAACTCTTTTCTAAGAAAAAAGTATAGAATACTCTTTAAAAAATTCTTTGAAGGAATAAGTGAAAATGCTTGGTTGTTTTTAAAATCAGGAGTATTCTGAATATGCCATACGTATCGTACATTGAAGCTTAAGAGGTTGTGGACGATTGTTACTTTACTTTGAGAAATGAGTTCTAGTTTTTTTAAGTGAGGAACATCTTTATTGGTAATAAGTGTTTCTTTCGAGCGACAAAATGAGAAAATCTTTTTTATTTTTCTTATAAGGTATAAGTTCTGGACTATTTTATATGTTTTGTTTTCCGATGGTGCAACAAAACGATAATTGAATTTCGCTATACTCTTCAAAATATGAAGAATTTCTCTCGAATGAATACCACCAAAATATATAACATCATATAATTTTATTACTGGTGGGGGAATTAAGTTTTCGTTAAAAGGAAAAAATACGAACTGCCTTCGCTTTTTACCTTGGACTTTGTTGAGCCATTCAGTCGTGTAAGGGCAAACTGTAAGAATTTTATAAAAGTACTGTTCATATTCTTCTCGTCGGAATGCGGGATCTCCGGACGCAAAACGATTAGGTTCTTCTATTTCGAAATAGACAATTTTTTCATTTTTAATTTCTTTTATTGGTTTAAAATTAATACGTGCGTCAATAAATAAAAAATCACCACATTGTTTTTCAAAGCGTTCAAAATTAAAAAAACTCATAGGAACCTCCGGCGACACTTTCCGTGCTGTAGTGAAGATACGCATTTGTTTTATTTCTTGAAGTATGCGTTATTTAGAAATAATGCATCGCCAGCAATAATTTGTCCATCATGATGGTCGCCAAGATTGTATAAATTAAATAATGAAAAATTGTTTTGCTTTAGAAATAGGGATATATCATGGAATAGAGGTTGATTTTTATAGAGCTCTACAAACTCAACTTCTGTGAAAATTATTTTTACCTGTCGAAGTGTTTCCACTGCACCTTGGAAAGCAAGTAGTTCGTATCCTTGCAAATCAAATTTTATGATATCTGGCTGAGGAATGATTTTTTCTCTAACTAAAGTATCTATTTTTACGACAGATACAGTAATTTTTTCCGACAGGTCGGCGAGTCCCGGATGATATTTATTGGTCATGTCTGGATCGAGAGGTGAAGAGGTAACGATTTTTTTGTTTACATTAAAATCAATAGTCCCATCCTTATTTCCAAGGGCCTTTGCAAATACAGTTACATTTTTATCGCCTATTTCTGATATTGCTGCGGCGACTTTCGGGATAGGCTCAAACGCACTTATCTTCGAATTCATAAATCCTTCGTCTCTAAGTTTAAGTATCGTCGAGCCGTTGTGCGCGCCTCCGTCGATGAATATTGGATTTCTAAGATCTATCGACTGACATAGTTCTCGCATGTCTTTATACAGATCGCGAGGCGCAATTAATTCTGGTTTTATGGCAAAAATATAATTACGGATCTTTCTGACTATATGTACTAGCCATCTTGATTTTTTGAGGGTTTTTCTTGTTATATCTGTAATGTTCATATTTTTTGTATTTGTATTCTTAAGGTGTTTCTATTTTCCATACTAGGCGTGGACGTACTACTCCCGGTATGCGTTGATTGAAATCATTTTTTTTCGTGTCTTCTATATCTTCCAAGACTTGAAAAACAAGAGCGTCTTGTTTGTAGACATGGATATGGAGAGGTATCATGGTGGTAATAGCTACTCCTATTATATAAGTGCCACAGTTCAAAAGATTTTCTGGTATCCACACAGTTGCCTTGTGTAGACCAACTTTATCAAGATTGGTGCTGAAATCAGCGTGGCTTATGAAAGCATACTCACCCTTATTTGTGAACACATGAATATTCGGAAGAGGGGAGTATCCATTTTTCAAGACTTTGTACTCAATATTAATTCCAACTTCTTTATTAGAGTAGACATAAGGTATGGCTTCCCCTTCCTTGTTTATAAGACGCGCGGATATAAGTTTTGCTATATCATCCCCTGAATCCTCTTCTTCTCCCCAGTGCGCCTCTGTTGTTTTAGAACTCGTATCGCCAAGGTAATGATTAACAACTTCTTCTGTTTCTCCAAACATTTTTACTTTCCCTTTTTCGAGCCAGACTGTTTTTGGGCACAATCTTTGAATTGCCGCCATGTTGTGGCTCACAAAAAGAATAGTTCTCCCTTTTGCTTGCGTGACCTCTTCCATTTTCCCAAGGCATTTTTTCTGAAACTCCGCGTCGCCGACGGCAAGGACTTCGTCAACAAGGAGAATATCCGGTTCCATATGCGCGGCGACGGAAAAAGCGAGGCGGACATACATGCCGCTTGAATAGTATTTTACTGGGGTATCAAGGAACTTTTCAATGCCGGCAAAGGCGACGATCTCATCAAACTTGCGCGCAATCTCTTTTTTGGTCATGCCGAGAATGGCGCCGTTGAGAAAAATGTTTTCACGCCCGGTGAGCTCGGGATGAAAACCGGTACCAACCTCAAGAAGGGAAGCAGTTCTGCCGCGCATAATGATCTCTCCTTCGGTGGGAGGTGTGATCCCTGTTAAGATCTTCAAAAGCGTGGATTTTCCCGCGCCGTTTCTTCCGATGATACCGACAATGTCGCCTTTGTTGATCTCGAGGTTTACATTACGCAATGCCCAAAACTCCTCTTTTTTTGTAAGTCCGACGACCTGCTTTGCTTTATGCTTTGCAAACTGGAAAGGATTTTTGAAAACATTTGCCAGCACGTCACGCAACGCGACATACCCACCCCGCTGGTGCGTGATGTTATATTTCTTCCCTACATCTTTTATTTCAATGATTGACTTGCTTGACATTTTGTTTGTTTGGTATATTATATCAGTGTATTTCTAGGGAAGAGCACTGTTTAAGGTTTCGTCCTTAAGCGGTGCTCTTCTTTTTTCTATACTCTAGCTTGTTCTGTAGTTCATTCATATACTGCATCCTCTCTTTTGCGGTTTGCTTGAGCAATCCTGAGCAATTTTTTACATCAGGGCTTAGTACGACTTGCAGTTTATTTGTTTCATATAAGTGATGCACTAAAGAATAAAAGTCTCCATCACTCGTGACAATGACCGCTTTGTCGTATTTGTTCATCTCAAGAACTGTTCCCAAGACAAGATCGGCATCGACATTGCCTTTCATTTTTCCATTTTCATCGGGAATAGTTGGCTTGAATTTCAATACAAAACCGGCTTCTTGAAGGTTGTCGTACAGTCCTTGATTCAGCGCGACAAAACCAATGAACATATATGCTTTTTCTACACCATACTTCTCTTTAAGATAAATTCGGAATTTTCGATAGTCTAATTTCCACCCAAGTTTTTGTATACCAAGGTTGAGATTCTGACTATCAATAAATGCGTAATTGTTTCCTTTTGTTTTCATATTAAATAACATCAGCGAAATAGCGCTCAACCTTTTTGAAATAGATTACGCCGATGACGAGGAGCACAGCGCACGCCGCAAAAGAAATGCCAAGGAGGAGCCAATTGATGGGTGCGGTTCCGAGGAGCGCAGCGCGCGCGTTTTGGATGACACCCATCATGGGGTTGAGCGCGAGTATCCATGAATATTTTCCCGCGATGCTTGCGGGATATATGACCGGCGTGAGAAAAAGGAGTATTTGAATGAAGAAGGGCAATACATAACGCACGTCACGATACTTCACGTTGACGGACGCAAGAAAAAGTCCGCCGCCCACTGCCGCCATGAAGGTAATGAGAAGAAGCAACGGGATGATCAAAAGACCGCTTAAGTGCGGTGTGTAGCCATAATAGAACATCATACCCACAAGGATGACCGCGGCGATAGCGAAATCAACAAACTTTGTCGCGACAGACGAGAGAGGGAGGATGAGACGCGGGAAGTAGACTTTGGTGATGATTGATTGATTAGCTATGAGCACACTGCTTGTTTCGGATAGCGCTCCGGAAAAGAATTGCCAGAAAAGAAGTCCCGTATAAACAAAGATCGGATAGGGAATGCCATCAGAAGGAATCTTGAGGAGTGTGCCAAAAAAAAGGCTGAAAACAACCATCGTCATAAATGGCTGGAAGACTGCCCACATGATACCGATAGTAGTTTGTTTGTAGCGTACCTTGAAATCGCGCCAGGTGAAGAAATAGAGGAGTTCCTTATAGCGCCAAACCTCCTTGAGGTCCTCAAGGCTGAACACTTTTTTTGGTCGTATAATAGTGACTTTACTCATAATTTTTCTTATACCATTCGTAGGTTGATACGATGCCTTGATCAAGCGGAATAGTATGTTTCCATCCGAGGGCGTGAAGTTTGGTGACGTCAAGGAGTTTTCTCGGCGTACCATCGGGTTTAGTTGTGTCCCAATTAATCTCACCTTCGTATCCCACAACAGCTTTTATTTTTTCCGCGAGTTCTTTTATAGTGACGTCTTCTCCCGTGCCGACATTAATGATATCAGAATTATCATATTGATTCATCAAGAATACACTTGCGAGCGCCAGATCATTCACGTGCAAAAATTCTCGTTTCGCATTTCCCGTTCCCCACATGGTGACACTGGGCTCTTTTTTGATCTTGGCTTCGTGAAATTTCCGCATCATTGCAGGCAAGACATGTGCTTCAGCAAGGTCAAAGTTGTCGTTTTGTCCGTAGAGATTGGTGGGCATGAGAGAAATAAAGTTCGTGCCGTATTGTTCGTTATACGACTGGCACATATAGATTCCCGCGATCTTGGCTAGCGCGTATGCTTTATTGGTCGGCTCAAGTTCTGACGTTAACAGATACTCTTCTTTGATTGGTTGTGGACATAATTTCGGATAGATACAAGAACTTCCCAGGAATAGTAATTTTTTTGTTCCTTGTGTATAGGCATTATGAATGACATTTGTTTGAACCGTCAGGTTTTCATAAATAAAGTCGGCAGGATGGGTCTTGTTTGCCATGATTCCCCCAACCTTTGCCGCGGCAAGGAAAACATACTCGGGTTTTTCTTCTGCAAAAAATTTTTTTACCACCGTCTGGTCAAGCAGGTTCAACTCCTGCCTTGTTTTAAGGATGAGGTTTTGATAGCTCTCTTTTTGGAGTGCACGTACGATCGCAGATCCTACAAGCCCCCTGTGTCCCGCAATATAAATTTTAGAATCCTTGTTCATATATTTGTATTATTCATGACGCTGTTTCGTTTTAAACCCGCCTTGCTCCAAGTGGACGTCCCTCTTTGCTTCCTCGAGGTCGGTCGCGACCATTTCTTTGACCAATTCTTCAAAACCGATTTTTGCTTCCCAGCCGAGTTTTTGCTTTGCCTTGGTCGGGTCGCCAAGAAGTGATTCTACCTCGGTAGGCCGGAAATAACGCGGGTCAATTTCCACCACAACTTTTCCCGTTTTTTTATCAACGCCTTTTTCGTCAACTCCACTTCCTTTCCAGACGATCTCAACACCGAGTTCTTTGAAGACCGCCTCGCAAAACTCCCGCACGGAAAATTGTTTGCCCGTTGCGATGACATAATCCTCGGGAATCTCTTGCTGAAGCATGAGGTACATTGCGTACACATAATCTTTCGCATGGCCCCAGTCCCGTTTCGCATTGAGGTTGCCCAAGTATACTTTTTCCTGTAGCCCTAAGCTTATTCTCGCTGCCGCACGAGTGATCTTTTTGGTGACAAATGTTTCGCCGCGCCGATGAGACTCATGATTAAAAAGGATTCCCGAAACAGCAAAAATACCGTATGCTTCGCGGTAGTTTTTTACTATCCAGTGAGCATAGAGTTTAGCGGCGCCATAGGGACTGCGAGGATAAAAAGGAGTCTCCTCATTTTGCGGCGGGGGAGTGGCGCCAAACATTTCTGAAGTGGACGCCTGGTAGAATTTTGTTTTCTTTTCAAGACCGAGCAGGCGAATGGCTTCAAGTATTCTTAAGGTGCCTAACCCATCGGAGTTTCCGGTGTATTCAGGCGTCTCAAAAGACACCTTCACATGGCTTTGCGCGGCAAGGTTATAAAGTTCATCAGGTTGAACGTCTTTGATTATCCTAATGAGATTTGTTGAGTCGGTGAGATCGCCGTAGTGGAGAAATAGTTTTTTCTCTGTTTCGTGCGGGTCTTGGTAAAGATGACCGATTCTTTCAGTATTAAAACTACTCGCGCGCCGTATGATGCCATGAACCTCGTATCCTTTTTCAAGGAGAAGTTCGGCTAAATAAGACCCGTCTTGTCCGGTGATTCCTGTGATAAGCGCTTTTTTCATATCATTACCATTTGTTGATTTTAGTGACCACTTTTCTTTTAAGTTTCAGATACGACCTCGCGGCTCCTTTTTCAAGTTCCGGCGAAACAAGGCGCAACATTTCTTTGCCGAGGATCCGATACTGGCCGCCTACTTTGTTTGCTCTGAGGAGCTCTTTTTTAAGTAGTCTCTTAATCGTACTTTCGCTCACTCTCAAAAATTGCTGCGCTTCGGAGGTGGTGTATACCGCATTTGGTTTTATCTCGTGCTCCATTCGTTGTATTATAGTTAAAATTCAAAAAGTGTCAAAAGAGTTCAAGGTCGTACGGAGCGCTTGTCGTCACGGGATGGCCTTGCGAGAGTACGGTATTTGCATGCATTGCACCCCATGCTATAGTCAATGGTATGAATATTGAGCGTATTTTGCGAAGTCTGGTGATCGGAGGTGTTTTCTTGACCCCGTTTCTTGCTCTTGTTGTTTTGAACGATATGTTTTTCCCTTTTATCACGGGAAAGAATTTCGCGTTTAGAGCATTGGTGGAGATCATCTTCGGCGCGTGGCTGGTGTTGGCGCTCACCTCTCCCTCGTATCGGCCGAAACGATCGTGGATACTTATCGCTCTTGGCGCGTTTGTAGTTGTCATGACGGTTGCCGACCTTTTTGGCGTAAACATCTCCCGTAGTTTCTGGAGCAATTACGAGCGTATGGAGGGTTTGGTAACATTGCTCCATCTTTTCGCGTACTTTGTCGTCGCGACATCTGTTCTTACCACAGAAAAATTATGGGAGAGGTTGCTTCAAGTCTCCCTTGGTGCCAGCGTGATAGTCGGCATTTATGGATTGTTTCAGCTCTCGGGCGCGATTACCATCAACCAGGGAGGTGTTCGGCTTGATGCGACCTTTGGCAACGCGACATACTTGGCGGTTTATATGCTCTTCCATATATTTATTGCCGCTTTACTTTCCGTGCGCACGCGATTCTCTTTACTTCGTCTTGTGTATGGCGCCACCATGCTCCTCAATGTCTTTATTCTTTATCACACCGCGACACGCGGTACGATCTTGGGGCTCATCGGGGGAGTGCTCCTTACCGCGCTTCTCATCGCGCTTTTTGAGAGGGAAAGGCCGCTTTTCAGAAAAATCGCAGGCGGAGTTATCATCGGCGTAATCGTGCTTGCCGGCGTTTTCTTTGCGATCAAAGATACAAACTTTGTGAAGAAAAGTCCCGTGCTCTCGCGTTTTTCCGGTATCTCATTACAGGAGCAAACTACTAAGTCTCGCTTTCAGATTTGGGGTATGGCGATTGAAGGGTTTAAGGAAAATCCTTTGCTCGGTTGGGGACAAGACAATTTCAATCTGGTATTTAACAAATACTATGATTCGCGGCTGTATGACCAGGAGCCATTCTTTGACCGTGCGCACAATGTATTTTTAGATTGGCTTATCGCCGGAGGCATTGTGGGGCTCCTCGCGTACCTTTCTATCTTCGCCGCCGCGCTTTTCTATATCTGGCGAAGAAGAGACAATTCCTTTTCAGTAATGGAAAAGAGTGTCATCACGGGTCTTTTCGCGGCATACTTTTTTCAGAATCTGTTCGTGTTTGATAACCTGATAAGCTATGTGCTGTTTGTCACGATGCTCGGATATATACACACAATGGCAACCATGACGACAGCAAAGAACAGCGAACAAAAAGAGCCGGTTCGCTCCGCGATACCCGAACACACTGTCATGGCGATAGTTCTTGTCGCGACAATCATTCTTATCTACGCCGTAAACGCAAAAGGTTTCCTCGCCAATCGCGCGCTCATCCAAGGCATGACCCCCCAAGAAGCGGGGCTGGAAAAAAATATTGAATATTTCAAGAAGGCGCTCGCGTACAATTCATTTGGCACTCCGGAAGTGCGCGAACATCTCATGCAAACCACGGGACGCATTGTCTCTACCGGCGCGCCTCAAGACATGAAGCAGAAATTCATTCTCCTCGCGCGAGACGAGATGGGCAAGCAGATCAAAGAGACACCGGACGATATGCGCTACGAACTCTTGATCGGCTCCTTTTTAAATTCCGTCGGCGCGCCCGACGAAGCAATTGCTCATTTGGAACGAGCCATTGAACTTTCCCCGAGCAAACAGTCCACCTATTTTGAGTTGGCAAATTCGTACCTCGGCAAAGGGCAATACGACAAGGCGCTTCTCACCATGAAAACGGCGTATGAAATTGAACCAAAGAACGGAACCGCGCGGGATATTTACGCGGTAATCGCGATCTATAACAAGAATTTTGATCTTGCGAAAGAACTCCTGGTGCCGGTGTACGGAACCATAGCGGTCCCCGACGATCGTTTCATTCAAGCATTCGCGGCGGTGAAAGATTATGAGACGGTCATTAATATCTGGAAAGAGCGTATTCTGAAAGCGCAGACTGCGGGAGCCGACAATGCTCAATTCCACGTCTCGCTCGCCGCGGCATACCTTGCAAACGAGGAGCGCACGAAAGCAATCGCAGAACTGGAGAAAGCGACAGAGCTCAATCCGGAGTTTAAAGCTCAAGCAGACTATTATATAGGAGAGATTCGCGCCGGCCGCAATCCGTAAAATGGAATAGGCGCCCCATGAGCATTCAACCTCTCCACACAACACGCAAAATCACCGCGATATGCTTTTTCAGCACACTTTTTACGAGCGCGCTTTTTGTCGTACCATCGGTGTCGTTCGCGGCTTATAGAAGCGATTGGAGCACACAGGTTGATGACACCGACAGCAAAGACTTGAAGTGGCAATTATCTGACACCATTCCTTTTGATATGGGAACTGACTCTAATGGTGTTCATTACTTCACCTCTTTTTTATACAGCCCCATACAAGGGATTCGATTGTCGCCAAGCGACACGATCATTGATATGTCGGCAACAAAAGGTGCTGACGGGTGGAAATTTTGGGCATTACTAGATCCGACTGGAGGAAACGACAACTATTTACGATATGTTGATGTTAAAACCGGACGCGCGCGATATACGAGCTATGGTACTGTCGCGAGCACTTTTTATTTTGATGGCACCCTTTTTCAACTTAAACATTGGGTTGGTATCTATGATGATCAAGTAAAGGCTATTCGCTTCGCTGCCCCGAAGATAAATAAAAAAATCTATTTTATTTCATACACAGATGAAGATTTAAGTTACATTGACACCATACAGGAAGTTTACGATTACATGGGTGTGTTGAGAGCATCTTCTGCAACAACCTCCACTCTTGCTTATGCGGAAGAAGAAGGATTCTTGTCTGACATGGAGAGCCCGGGCGTGCATCCCAACAAAGGCACGGCAAGTTCTACCCTCATGGTGTTTAAGATAGTCTATGCCGGCGCAACTGCGCCGGATGCGATGAATGTGCTTGTGGGAAACGACACCGCGACAACGAGTTTCTTGATGGCGCTTGATACGGCATCCGCAAGCACCACATTGCGCGATGGCATATTCGAGAACGGAGAACAGTATGTGTTTTCCGGAACTTTTCCCAAAGGAAACTACACGTACTACTTTGAAGCACAGAGCACAAGTACCACCGTCCGCCTGCCTGCTGACGGCACTCTCACCTTCCAAACCGGCTACTCCAATGTCGCCTTTCTACCCGGGCTTGAGGCGAGTCGGTTGTACGTACAAGAAGGATTTTTTGAGAATCAATTATGGATACCAAACACAAACAATGATGTAGGAAAGCTCGCTCTCTCGCCAATTACGGGAGAAAGCATTGATCCCGATATTTATACCAACGATGTTGTTGATGAGGCATATACCGTGAATATCTATAAAGGATTTCTTGCGCACATGAATACACTGGTCGCCGGCGGTGACATTGAAGAGTTCAAACCGTTGCCCTATGACTGGCGGATGGATGTCAAAGATGTAGCAACCCGTATTATTCCTCTTGAAAGCGGCGGATATACTATGGTGTCGCGTATCGAAGAGATGGCAAGTACATCGCCTACCGGTAAAGTAACGATCATTACCCACTCAAACGGCGGCTTGGTGGCAAAAGAATTGATTAATGAGTTGGAACGGCAAGGGAAAGCGCACCTCGTTGACCGCATCATCATGGTTGCTGCTCCGGAGCTTGGAACACCGAAAGCGATCTTGGAAATACTGCACGGTATAGATTTTTTCTTTCTGAATTTCCCAAGTAAGAAAGTTACCCGTGAATTGGCAGAGAACATGAAAAGCGCATATACTCTTCTTCCGTCACAGGAGTATTTCAATCGTCTCGGCACGTCCATTCGTCCGATCATTGAGTTTAGTACGACCACGCCCGTAACAGAAGCGCTCCGTGCTATCTATGGTGAGTCAATTTCAGATTACGACACATTGCGCGGATTTCTCCGTGGTGAGTATGGCGAAAGAGTTGAACCCTTACCGAGCGAAGTGAATGTTCCGAACGTTCTTAAAGAGCATTTTCTGACTAATGCCGAAGAGCGCCACGAAGAACTTGATACATGGGCACCGCCGGAAGGAATGGATGTTATTGAAGTGATCGGCTGGGGACTTGATACGTTGCGCGGTATCCGATATGGAGCGGCGGAAAAGAATGTGTGCAATGAGGATCTTTCCATATGCCAAGTGATGGATGTTATTGATCCTCAGCCGCTTATTACGTCGGAAGGGGATGGAACGGTAGTTTCTGTTTCAGCGGAAGCACTGGGAGGGGAGAGGTATTGGGTGGATATATTTGAGTATAATGAACCACTTACTAGTATAAATCGTTCCCACAAAAATATTCTTGAAATTGAACCTCTCCAAAACTTCATTACCACCCTCATTAAGCGTGAAGCCACAAGCGCGCTTCCAGATTTCATGTCATCGTCTATGCCTACCATTGCTGATCCTGCCAAGCGCCTACGCATAAGTGTTCATTCCCCAGTTACCCTTCATCTCTACGACGAATTTGGCCGGCATACAGGGCCAATACCAAATCCAGACCCGTCTTCTGATATTGAACTCTCTGAAGATCAAATTCCTAACAGCTACTACTGGCAGATCGGGGAAGGGCAATATGTCGGCGGAAACGGTGCCACAACAACTACGGTTCAATTGAACGGACTTTCGTTAGGCACATTTACCCTTGAAATCGAAGAAGTGACTGGTGAAGAAACAAAGAACACTATTCTCTATGAAGATATTCCCGTAACGGCAAGCACCACGGCGAGTGTTCAGGTCGGAGGAGATATCGTCACCCCCATTCTTGCAGTTGATGTTGATGGAGACGGCACAACCGATGTTTCCATTGCCGAAGGCGAGGACACCAATGCTTTCTCGCTCAAAATACTTGAAGATATTATCAACGCAATGGATATACAGAGAGGTCTAAAGAAAGACCTTACAGAGTCAGTTGAAAAAGCGACGAAGGAATTGGAAAAAGGGAAACCGAAAAAAGCGACAAAGGAGCTGGGTAAAATGATTAGCAAACTAGAGGAGGAGATCAAAAAGAATACAAAAGAAAGAGATGAGAATGACAAGCACGAAAAAAACGAAGATAAAGACAAAGAAAAAGAGGTAAAAATATCAACCGAAGATGCACAGAAGTTGATAGAGATTGTGGAGAAAATTAAAAATAATGTGATAATATAAAAACATGAATAAAAAGAAAATCGTGCCTGTATTATTTGTTGTTTCGGCTTTGTTTACCGGAGCATTATTTTTTCCTGTCCAAGATTTTTTTTGCGTGGAGGAAAGTATCAAGGAACGTGAATGTATAACCTCCATAATTAACGTTATAGAACCACTTCTCTGGTCTTTTCTCCCTCTTCTTGTCGTTTCTCTCATTCTTTTCTTCGTCCGTCGTGAAGTGTTCATCGCATGGGCGAAGTTCGCGGGCGTTGTGTTTCCGCTCATGCTCGGCATTCTTTTATATACCTTCAACAACACGCCGGTCACGGGCAGTTGGATAGGTGGCCCAACTGATGACCAACTGGCATCAGTTCTTCTTCCATCACTCTTCCTCATAATCTCTCTCCTCATTATTATCATCAAATCGTGGAAGTTGAGAGGGAAGTAATGAAAGATAATGGCGGCGGTTCTCATTGCCCCTTGTTTGTTATTCCTATCATTTGATATACTGCAATGATTATGGATGAACAAAACCAACAGATATCTCCGAAGGAGAGCATAGAGTCGCGGCGGGAGGAGAAGCTTGCCAGGCAAACGCGAATGGAACGAATGAAAAAAGCTAAGCAAATAGCCGTGTGGCTTCTCGTGGCGGTTTTTGTCGGAGGGGTTGTTTGGGGATTAGTAAAAAATACTACACTCACGCCTTCCGAACCATCCGCTCTCTTAAGTATCTCTTCGTCGGACTGGGTCAAGGGCAACAGCGGATCAAAGATCGTGCTTGTTGAATACAGCGACTTTCAATGTCCCGCCTGTGGCGCGTACCATCCGGTGGTGAAACAGCTGGTGGATGAGTTTGGCAACGATGTTGCTTTTGTGTACCGGCATTTTCCTCTCCGTCAGATCCACCCGAACGCCGACCTCTCGGCGCGCGCGGCGGAGGCAGCAGGAGCGCAAGGAAAATTCTGGGAGATGCACGACCTTCTCTTTGAAAATCAAAAAGAATGGTCAAATCAAAAGAACGCGGTTGATAGTTTTGTGAAATATGCCGAGTCGCTCGGTCTTAACAGCGAACAATTCAGGAGCGACATAGACTCAAAGGAAGTGAAGCAAAAAGTAAATGAAGATTACAACGGCGGCATTTCTCTCAAGATCAGTGGAACGCCAACTTTCTTTCTCAACGGCAAAAAGCTGCAAAACCCGAGAAATTACGGAGAGTTTAAATCAATCATTGAACAGGCGATAAAACAATAATATATGAATCAAAACGTAAAAATCATACTCATATCGGCGGTTGTCGGAGCTTTGGCGGGCGGCGGGGCGTTTTTTGCAATGCAAAAATCATACAAGCCGAGCACCAATGAACTCATCAAGGAATTTTATGAAGTTGAGAACGCGGCGCATGTGAGTCCACACGGTTTGCGGGGAAAATTGGATAAAGGAGGGGCAGGTATTGTCATTGTTGATCTGAGAAGCCCGCAAGAGTACGAGCGCGAACATATCATAAGCGCCGTGAATATTCCCGCGTACACGGACCCGAACACGCCCGCCTATGAAGAAGTGGATCGAATCGTGGGGCAATTCCGGGAGCTTATCGCGGCTAATCCCGGAAAAGAGATCGTTACCTATTGTTACAGTATTCCCTGCATGACGGGGAGGAAGATCGGGAAAATGCTTGTTGAAAATGACATCTATGTCAAAACGCTCGGCATCGGATGGAATGAATGGCGGTATTTCTGGACGCTGTGGAATCATGAACACGAATGGAAGACGACAAAACCCGAAGATTATATTTGGAAAGGCAAAGAACCTGGTATTCCCGTTTTACGCGAACTTCCTTCCGCGTGCGGCGAGGGAGAATTCAGCTGCTAGTAATATGAATGGAGATACTAGGGGGTTGACCGGAGCACCACTTTTACTTTTGAAACAAATGAAACTTTTGGTGCATAATGTAATCATTGTTTCCGCAGATACCCAATGGAGAAGTTAGTAAAAGTGGTGCTCGGTTGACTTTTTAGGGAATTCGGGTAGTATAGTGGTGTGAGTGCTATGTGGTGCTCCAAAACAAACGAATGTCTGCGTAAGGTCCCGCTTCGGCGGGACTTTGCGTGCCCCGTAGTAGATTTTGGAATTGCGCTGAAAGAAACGCACTTTGTGCCATGCCAAAAGTAACTCACGGGGCGTGTCTATCAACTAGTAACTAGAAAAAACTTAACAAAAAGGTATACTATATGAACTAGTGAGTGTACGTGTTTGTGTACATCTATGGTCGGCGGCTGCACTCACTTAAGACATTTGTTTAGGAGCCGCCCCCGCCGACCATAGATGTACAGGAACAAAAAAATTCCACCGCGGTGGAATTTTTTTGTTCGCACTCCAGTAAGTGACGTGAGCATGAACCGCACGTATGTAAAAATATATCTCTATGGTTAAAAGAAAAGAAAAATATTTTTTTGTTAAAAAATGTTTTTCAAAAAGTTATCCACACATGAGCACGAAATATTGTTGTTTTTATTTCTGAATGTACGATAATTAAGTTAGAAAAAGTTCATAAACGATTTTTTCATTTCAAGTTGTTAGTTGCTCTAAAAGTTTTTTAATTTTTAGAGAGCATACATGAGGTCGATTTTTTATAAACCTAAAAACAGTTTTTTATATATGGCCGCAAAAAGAAAGAAAGCTGCTCCAAAGAAAAGAAAAGCAGCAAAAAAGAAGACCACAAAAAAGCGCGCGAAAGCTCGCAAGAGGAAATAATTTTCTTCTAGTCTTCTCAAAATCCCCCCTAGGGGGGATTTTGTTTTTATGGTAATATTGAGGAAAACTATGGAGTTTTTAAGTAAAATCTTTGGAGATGGTACTACGAAGAAGCTCAAAACCCTTGAGCCTCTTGTCGCACAGATCAATACGTACGAGCACAAAATGAGCGCGCTTTCCGACGATGCCCTGAAGGCGAAAACGCAAGAGTTTCGCAAGCGGCTTCGCTCAGAAGAGGGTCCCGCGGAAACGCTGGACGATATTCTTCCGGAAGCTTTCGCGGTCGTAAGGGAAACAGCTAAGCGCGTGCTGAAACAGCGGCACTATGATGTTCAGCTCATGGGAGGGATCATTCTTCATCAGGGAAATATTTCAGAAATGAAGACGGGTGAAGGAAAGACACTGGTCGCGACACTGCCGACGTATTTGAACGCGCTCGAGGGCCTGGGTGTGCATGTGGTTACCGTGAACGACTATCTCTCGCGCAGAGATACGGTGTGGATGGGTCAGCTCTATACCGCTTTGGGACTCTCCATCGCGGTCATCAACCACGACTCATCATACATATATGACCCAACCCACAAAGAACTGGACGAAAAGCGTGATCAACTCGGCTCGTTTAAAGTATTTCACCAATTCTTGCGCCCGTGCACCAGGCGTGAAGCGTATGAGGCGGACATCACCTACGGTACGAATAACGAATTCGGCTTTGATTACCTTCGCGACAATGTCGTATACACGAAAAGCGCGCTGGTTCAGCGAGAACACAACTACGCGATCGTGGACGAAATAGACTCCATCTTGATAGATGAAGCGCGTACTCCACTTATTATTTCCGCTCCCGCGCAGGAGTCCGAAGACCTCTACAGGACATTTTCCCGCATTGCCATGCATCTCAAGAAGGACGAAGATTACGCGGTTGATGAGAAACTGAAAGCGATCCAGCTCACCGATAGCGGGATTGAAAAAGCCGAGCACGCACTCGGGGTTGAAAATATCTATACCGAAAAAGGCATCAAATATGTTCACCATTTGGAAACGGCAGTGCGCGCGCAGGCGCTTTTTGAGCGCGACAAAGATTACGTGGTGCGCGACGACGAGGTGATCATCGTGGACGAATTTACCGGACGCCTCCAGCCGGGGCGGCGTTGGTCGGAGGGGCTCCATCAGGCGATCGAGGCGAAAGAAGGAGTGCAGGTGCAGAGGGAATCACGCACGGTTGCCTCCATCACGTTTCAGAATTATTTTCGTTTCTATAAAAAGCTCTCCGGCATGACCGGTACGGCGCTTACTTCTCACGAGGAATTTTATAAAGTCTACGGACTTGAGGTTATTCCCGTCCCGACCAATCAGAGGGTGGCGCGTATTGATGGGAACGACCTGATTTTCCAAACAGAGCAGGGAAAATTCAAAGCGGTCGCGAAAAAAATAAAAGAGCTTCACGACACAGGCCAGCCGGTACTCGTCGGTACGGTTTCTATTGAAAAAAACGAGCTGCTCTCCGCGTATCTGAACAAAGAGGGCATACCGCATAAGGTGCTCAACGCCAAACAGCATGAAAGTGAAGGAGAGGTCATCGCTCAAGGCGGAAGAAAAGGGTCCGTGGTCGTGGCTACGAACATGGCGGGACGCGGCGTGGATATTAAGCTTGGCGGAAACCCGGCGAGCCAGGAAGAGTACGAAGAGGTAAAGCGACTCGGCGGGTTGTTCGTGCTGGGAACCGAGCGGCACGAAGCGCGGCGCATTGACAACCAGCTCCGCGGACGAGCGGGGCGTCAGGGCGATCCGGGCGGAACGCAATTTTTCGTTTCTTTGGAAGATACGCTCATGCGCGTGTTTGCATCTGACGCGATCAAAACGATGATGGGTAGGTTTGGTATTCCCGAAGACCAGCCCATTGAGAACAAAATGATCAGCCGCGCGCTTGAAAACGCGCAAACGAAGATAGAAGGGTTCAATTTTGACGCGCGCAAACATGTTCTCGCCTATGATGACGTGATGAACCAACAGCGCAAGACCGTCTACGAACGCCGAGGGAAACTTTTACGCGGGGATGGCGCGTACGCGCGCGAGTTTTTGGATGAAATTACAGAAGGGCGAGAGGATCTTAAAAAACTTATTGAGGAGAAAAAACAAACACTCGGGGAAGAAGTATTCTGGGACGGAGTGCGCAAACTAGCGCTCCAAACAATGGACATGTTGTGGATGGAACACCTGGAAGCGATGGATTATATGCGCAGTTCGGTCAACCTTCGCGCATACGGCCAGCGTGATCCGCTCGTTGAATACAAAAGAGAAGGATTGCGGCTCTTTCGCGACATGCAGGACAGCGTCAAGTCTCACTTTATGGAACTCTTGCCGAACATAGGCGCCGGCGCATTCGCGCACGAAGAGCAAAAGTTAAAAGAAGTGCACGAGAACGCGCGTCTCATAGGCGACGTGGCGCGCCCGACCGACAGTGCTTCGGCTGGTACGATAAAACGAGAAGGGGAAAAAGTGGGGCGCAACGACCCGTGTCCATGCGGAGCGAAAAGGCCAGACGGAACACCGGTGAAGTACAAAAACTGCCATGGGAAATAAAATATCAAGGACTACCCTTGATATGGGTATCGTGGAAGAAAATTGTGATATAATTACCACACTATGATGCGCATAATCGTAAAATGGTTCATCGTCGCACTTTCGCTTTTACTTGCGGCATATCTCGTGCCGGGCATTGCCGTGACCTCGTTTTATACGGCGCTCATCGTTGCTGTACTCTTAGGGGTGGTAAATATTGTTTTAAAACCCATTCTGGTCGTCCTTACGCTTCCGATCAATCTTTTGACGCTAGGACTCTTTACGTTCGTGATCAACGGGTTTCTTTTTTGGTTCCTTTCAACGATCGTGAAAGGATTTTCCGTGGAGGGTTTCCTTGCCGCGCTCCTCGGCTCGCTTGTGGTGTCCGCGGTAAGTTATATAAGTAGCGAGCTTTTGGACTAAGATACCGGAAAGGCGTATGGCAGAATTTTTTTTGATAGTGATTGGCGTGGCGTTTGTTGTTTCAACCTTTGCCGCACAATTGTATTACTAGATATTTTGGTATAAGGTGAAACCATGGAGTATAAAGCAACGATAGGATTGGAGGTGCACGCGGAGTTGAAAACACTGACCAAGATGTTCTGCAACTCCAAGAACGACCCCGAGGAGAAACGCCCCAATGTGAATATTTGCCCCGTATGTATGGCGCATCCGGGTACTTTGCCTGTCATTAATAAGGAAGCGGTCAAACACGTTCTCAAGGTGGGAAAAGCGATCGGTGCCACCATTGCCGACTTCACCGAGTTTGATCGGAAGAACTATTTTTATCCCGATATTCCCAAAGGCTATCAAATCAGCCAATATAAATATCCACTCGTCTCGGGAGGATTGCTCAAGGGGGTAGCGATCACACGCGTGCATTTAGAAGAAGATACCGCGCGTTCCACTCACGAAAAAGGGGATCCTGCCTCGCCGGAGACGAGTCAAGGCGGGTACAGCCTTGTTGATTTCAATCGCGCAGGGATGCCCTTGATGGAGCTGGTGACGGAGCCGGTAGTGAAAGACGCAGAGCAGGCGGTTGCCTTCGCGAAAGAGCTTCAGCTCTTGCTGCGTTTCCTCGGCGCGTCCGACGCGAATATGGAGAAAGGGGAGATGCGCGTGGAAGCAAACGTGTCGGTGAGCACGACGGACACGTTTGGCACCAAAGTGGAGGTGAAAAATCTTAACTCGTTTCGCGTGGTGGAGCGCGCCATCAACTATGAAATAGAAAGACAGATCACGGTGATTGAAAAAGGAGAGCGAGTGTTACAGGAAACCCGCGGATGGGATGAGAAAAAACAAGCTACTTTCTCTCAGCGCCTCAAGGAAACTTCCGAAGATTATCGCTATTTTCCGGATCCTGATCTGCCGAAGCTCAAAATAAGCGAGATAGAGGAATTCCAAAACATGGAACTTCCCGAATTGCCGTGGGAGAAACGAGAGCGGTATAAAAAAGAGTACGGCATTAAAGATGAAGATATTGAAAGCTTCATTGTTGACCGGGAACTCGGAGCATTTTTTGAACGCGTGGCTTCGGCGCTTTCGGGCGACAAAAAGGCAATCGCGCTTGCTTCAAACTACATCACCTCTGACTTGGTGGGCCTTTCTCCTTCTGCGGGAGGAGTCAGGCTTCCACAGATAGAGGATTTTGTGGAGTTAATGAAGATGACTGGCGCAGGAGAGATCTCTTCCCGTGGCGCGAAAGATATTTTGAAAATACTTGTCACGGAAGGCGGCAATTCGCGTGCCATCGCACAGCAAAGAGGACTCTTCCAAAAAAGTGACGAAGGGGAATTGGCAGCGACTGTTCTGCGGATCATCAGCGAGAACGAACAGGTTGCCGCCGATTATAGGGCGGGCAAAGAAGCGGCACTGCAATATCTTGTTGGACAGGGAATGCGAGCGACTAGCGGCGCGGCAAATCCCGCTGCGCTCAAAAAAATATTTGAAGAAAAACTAAAAAATCTGTAATTGCGTTTGGCGTGACTCAAACAGCCCTCCCGGGCTGTTTTTCGTAGTGTTGCTATGGAGATTCTGTGTAAGTAATACCCCACGGAAGTACCATTCTAGAGCGCTTTTTCTTTTCCGTGGCTGTCATGTATACTGAATGGTAATTACTGAATAATCTTTAAAGTACGTATGAAAACAACGCGAGTGGCCATTAATGGTTTTGGACGCATCGGACGTGCGTTTTTCAAAATCGCAAAGAATCGTAAAGAGCTTGAGATCGTTGCTATCAATGACTTGGGGGATATCCAAAATCTGGCATATCTTCTGAAGTACGACACGGCATATGGCAAGAGTGATTTTGAGATTGTCGTCAAAGAGGGGAAGCTTGTTGTTGACGGTAAAGAAGTTATTTTTTTAAGTGAACGAGAACCGAGCAAGTTGCCGTGGGGCGACCTTGATATTGATATCGTACTGGAATCGACAGGTATCTTTGCCAGTTATGAAAAATCAAAAGTACATCTGGTGGCGGGCGCCAAGCGCGTTGTCGTATCTGCGCCGATCAAAGACAATCCGGAAGACGCGGGGGTCTCCGGCAGTACGGTGCTTATGGGTGTGAACGAAGAGGCGCTTGCGGTATGCCAGATCTCTTCCAACGCGTCATGCACCACGAATGCCGGCAGTCCGGTCATGCAGATATTGCATGAGGCACTCGGTATTGAGAAAGCGCTCTTGAATACCGTGCACGGATACACGGCGACGCAAAAAATAGTGGATTCTCCCGACCAGAAAGATTTCCGCAAAGGACGCGCCGCGGCGCAAAATATCATTCCAGGAACGACAGGCGCCGCCATCGCCACCACGAAAGTTATCAAAGACCTTGAGGGAAAGTTTGACGGCATCGCGATGCGTGTGCCGATCGTGGTCGGCTCCATTGCTGACATTACGTTCGTGAGCAAACGAGATACGAGCGCAGAAGAGGTGAATGCGATATTAAAAAAAGCGGCAGGCGAAAAGCGATGGGGAAAAGTATTTACCGTTACTGAAGAGCCGCTCGTTTCTTCCGATATCATCGGCAATCCGCACGCTTCTATCGCCGATCTTGCTTTTACGCGCGTCGTGGGCGGCAACTTGGTAAAAGTGGTCGCGTGGTACGACAATGAAATGGGGTATACGCATTCGCTGGTGGAGCATGTGATTGCAAGCGGAAAATATCTGAAATAGTCAAAAAAGACAGGAAATGGTAAAAAGCGCCACTAATAAAAAAACAGTTCTCAAAGCACTTGGTACAGGGGCGCTTTTCTTTCTTTTTTCTTTTGGTGTGTCTGCGCAGACTATTCCTCTTATCGTTGAAGGGGAAGATACGTACTTTGAAGCAACAAACGACGTAGACACTCTCACGTTCACGAGCACAGAGCCGCTTCGTGTACGCCTTGTTTCCGCTCTTGATACAGCAACAATACGTCTTGAACCCCTTACTATCGCTTCTTCCACCGAAATCGTACTTACCGGTCTAATACTGGCACATACCTATTTCCTCTACGAAAACGATTATCACGATAAGCGCACGTTCACGACTGATGGCACGGGTCGCGGCGTATTCACACAAAACCTCAACGATAAAAATTTCCTCATTATCCAACCACGGGAGAGCACGTACTTTATCCGCGACGATGCAACGGGAGGAGACTGCGCTTCTATTGGGATTTGGAATAGCATTGCAAAGACCTGCGTGCTCACCGGAAACCTCGCTCAAACTATTCAGATTGACTCCGATGGCATCACCCTTGATGGCGGAGGATATATGCTTTCCGGCCCAGGTTCCGGCATGGGGGTCTTTCTCTCGGGGCGGAAAGGAGTCACCATCAAAAACCTCGCAATCAAAAATTTCCGCGACAACATCGCGCTTATTTCATCGGAGGGGATTACGATCGAAGGGAACACTATCGCTGAAGGCGCCTTTGGTGTTTCTCTGGATACCGCTTCGTCCACCAACATCACAAAGAATACGTTCACCACGCTCCCGTTCGGTATTTTCCTCGTTTCTTCAAACGGGAATGCTCTTTCTCAAAACATCATCACAGACTTTCATTCGAACGGCGGTATTTCTCTCTCCCGGAGTAACAAAAACACGATTACGCTGAATCTCATAGAAAATGGACCTATCGGCATGGCTCTCCAATATTCTGACAACAACATCATCCACAACAACACCATCCGAAACCACGGTTTCTATGCGATGAATCTTCAGTATTCCCAGAACAACGAGATTTTTCAGAATAACTTTTTTGCAAGCGCGATTCGCCACATAAATTCCTTCAATAGCGTAAGTCTTTTTAATCGCGCGCTTCCTGACGGCGGCAACTACTGGGACACTTATGACAAACCAGCAGAAGGCTGTGCAGACACGAACGCCGATAGTTTCTGCGACACACCCCTTGTTCTTGACCGGTTTAATTCCGACCTTCTCCCTTGGATAACGCAGGACGGGTGGATAAGTGCTCCTGATGTTTCATTAATGCTCTCCTACGCCGAAGAAGATGGCTTTGCGGCAGACGCGATAAGTTCGGGCGTGCATCCGAACAAGGGGACAGCGAGCTCTACACCCATGGTGTTTAAGGCGGTGTATACCGGCGCTACTGCGCCCAGCGGAATGAATGTGTTTGTGGGAAATGGCACCGCGACAACAAGTTTCTCAATGGTACCCGACATGGCGTCCGCAAGCACCACGCTTCGCGACGGTATTTTTACCAACGGTGAACAATATATCGCCACCTCGACATTCCCAAAAGGGAAGTATCAATATTATTTTGAAGCGCAGAGCGCAAGCACCACTCTGTATCTACCTGCTGACGGCACTCTCTTCTTCCAAACCGGCTATTCCAATGTGGCGTTTCTGCCGGGGCTTGAAGCGAGCCGGTTGTACGTACAGGAGGGACTCTTTGAGAATCAATTGTGGACACCAAACACAAACAACGATGTAGGAAAGCTCGCTCTCTCGCCGATTACGGGAGAAAGTATTGATCCTGATATTTACACCAACGATGTTGTTGATGAGGCATATACTGTCAATATTTACAAAGGATTTCTTGCGCACATGAATGCCATGGTTGCCAATGGCGACATCAAAGAATTTCAGTCACTGCCGTATGACTGGCGGATGGATATCAAAGACGTAGCAACCCGCGTTATCTCCCTTAAAAACAGCGGATACACTATGGTGTCGCGCATTGAAGAGATGGCAAGCACCTCGCCCACAGGCAAAGTAACGCTCGTTACGCATTCAAACGGCGGCTTGGTGGCAAAGGAATTAATGAATGAATTGGAACGGCAAGGGAAAGCGCACCTCGTTGACCGTATTATTATGATTGCCGCTCCGGAGCTCGGAACGCCGAAAGCGATTTTGGAAATGCTTCACGGAGCAAAATTTCCTATTGGTTTTCCCAGCAAGGAAGCTACCCGTGAGATGGCGGAGAATATGAAGAGCGCATATACTCTTCTTCCGTCACAAGAGTATTTCAACCGTCTTGGCACGTCCATTCGTCCGGTCATTGAGTTTGATGCCGTCACATTCGTAACAGAGGCGCTTCGCGCTATCTACAGTGACTCCATTTCAGACTATGATACGTTACGCAGATTTCTCCGCGGTGAGTACGGCGGTAGAGCTGAACCCCTTTCGGGTGAAGTGAATATCCCCAACGTTCTCAAAGAACATTTCTTGGTGAATGCCGAAGAGCGCCACAAAGAGCTTGATGCATGGACACCACCGGAAGGAATTGACGTTATTGAAGTGGTCGGCTGGGGGCTTGATACGTTGCGTGGCGTTCGATATACGGCGGCAATAAAGAATGTGTGCACCCAAGATCTCTCGGTATGCCAAAATGTAGACGTCATTGATCCGCAGCCGCTCATCACATCGGAAGGAGATGGGACAGTTGTTTCTGTATCAGCTGAAGCATTGGGAGGGGAGAGGTATTATGTTGATATATTTAAATATAACGAAGAAGAATTTCTACTGCCTGAAATTAGTGGTCGTTCCCACAAAAATATTCTTGAAATTGATCCCCTTCAAGATCTCATTACCACTCTCATTAAGCGTGGGGCCACAAGCATGCTTCCCGTTTTCATTTCATCATCTACTCCGCCCGTTTCAGACACCATCAAGCGGTTGCGCATAAGCGCTCATTCACCCGTCTCACTACATCTCTATGATGAATCTGGTCGCCATACGGGCTCAATACCAAACCCTGATCCGTTGTCCGATATTGAACTTTTTGAAGAGCAGATTCCCAACAGCTATTATTGGCAGATCGGGGAGGGGCAGTATACCGGCGGAGGCAATGCCTCAACTACCATGGTTCAATTGAACGGACTTTCACTTGGCACATTTACGCTTAAAATTGAAGAAGTGATCGGTGAAGAGATGACAAACACTGTTCTCTATGAAGATATTCCCGTAACGGCAAGCACCACCGCGACCGTTCAAATCGGAGGAGATATTACTACCTCTCTTCTTGCAATTGACGTTAATGGAGACGGCACAACCGATGTTTCCATTGGCGAAGGTGAGAATACCAGTGTCTTTTCACTCCAAATTCTTGAAGATATTATCAACACGATGGACATACAGAGAGGTCTAAAGAAAGACCTTATGGAGTCGGTTGAAAAAGCGAAGAAAGAATTGGAAAAAGGGAAACCCAAAAAAGCGACAAAAGAGCTGGACAAGATACTCAGCAAACTCAAGGAGGAAATCAGAAAGAATACGAAAGAGAAAGAAAGAGATGGGAACGATAAGCACGAAGAGGAAGATCGCGAAGATGGTCGCGGGCACGACAAGGATGACGAAGACAAGCAAAAGATTTCAACAGAAGATGCTCAGAGCCTGATAGAGATTGTGGAGAAGATCAAGGCTAATGTGGTAGAATAAAAACTATGAAGCAGAAAAAAATAATAGCGATTTTGTTTGCGGTATCCTTGTTGTTCGTATCCACTATCTTCATAAGGATCCCTGTTAGAAATTTTCTGTGTACAGAAAATACAGTAGAGTATCGTGGCTGTGTGGAAATGACACATTTTTTCGATCCGATAGCTATTGCATTTTCCACCCCTTTCATTATTACGTTGATACTTTTCTTCCTTCGCCGTGAAGCATTCATTGCATGGGCGAAGTTTGCAGTCGTTGCTTTTCCGCTCATGCTCGGCATTCTTTTATTTACTTTCAACAATACACCGGTTACCGGCAGCTGGATAAGTGGTCCGACTGACGATCAGTTGGCATCAATTCTTCTTCCATCACTCTTCCTCATCATCTCGCTCCTCATCATCGGCATCAAATCGTGGAAGTTGAGGGGGGAGTAAAAACTATTTATGCAACCTATGAAAATATATCTTGCCAGTGATCATGCGGGGTTTCCACTCAAAGAAAAATTAAAAATGTTTCTTGCCGAGAGCGGGTACGAAGTTTTTGATGCTGGTGCGTACCAATACGACGAATCCGATGATTATCCGGACTTTGTCGTTTCTGCCGCAAAATTGGTTGCCGGGGATCCGGGAAGCAAGGGAATCGTGCTGGGGGGATCAGGCCAAGGTGAGGCTATTGCCGCCAACAGAGTAGCCGGTGTACGCGCGATAGTGTATTACGGCCCGCCTTGCCTTCGCGCCGGCGAGGCAGGCGGCTCTCTTGATATCGTGAAATTGTCTCGTGAACACAATAATGCAAACATTCTCTCACTCGCCGCACGTTTCATGAACGAAGAGGAGGCGAAAGAGGCGGTGATGCTCTTCCTTGAAACGTCGTTTAGCGAAGACGCACGGCACCAAAGGAGGATTAAAAAAATTGATGAATTGGGCGAGGGTGCCAATATGCCTCACGGTTCCTTATCTTCCAATCTATGATTGAGATACTTCCCGCAATCATTCCGGAAGATTTTGAAGACCTCAAGGAGAAACTGGCCCAGGTGCGCGGTATCGCGCCCATAGTTCAAATCGACATAGTGGACGGCAAATTTGCCCCCCATCCAAGCTGGCCGTACTATAAGGGAGACCAGGAGCACTTCCAAAAGATCCTTCGAGAGGAAGAAGGGTTGCCCTTTTGGGAGGATTTTTATTTTGAAGCGGACCTCATGATAGAGCGGCCGGAAGAACACATAGAAGATTTTATTTTTGCGGGATTCAGCCGCCTTGTTGTGCACCTTGAGTCTACGGAGAAGATGGGCGAGATCATTGAGATGGCGAAGCATATGGATACGGAGATCGGCATCGCGATAAATATAGACACGCCCAATAGTGAATTGGAAGAATGGATTGAGAGGATTAACTTTGTGCAATTCATGGGCATTGAAAAGATCGGTTCCCAAGGACAGCCGTTTGATCCGCGCGTTATTGAAAAGATTTCCACGTTGCGCAGAGAGCATCCGGATATTATAATAAGTGTTGACGGAGGAGTGAGTTTGGAAATCGCTCCATTCTTGGTGGGTGCCGGCGCGGAGCGTCTCATATCCGGATCCGCGATTTTTGAAAGCGACGACATAGAGAAAACTATTAACGACTTCAGAAACATCCATCCCGAAGGAATGTACGAGGAGTAATTACGCTATGGCACATTTAAGCGATCATAAAGTAAAAAAATTGGAACTGCAGGCAAATGAGATCCGAAAGTCGGTGATTGAAATGCTCGTGGAGGCAGGTTCCGGACACACTGCCGGCCCTTTGGGTATGGCCGATATCTTCACGCTACTCTATTTTCATATATTAAAACAAAAGCCCAAAGATCCTTCATGGCCCGATCGGGATCGTGTCATCCTTTCCAACGGCCATATTTGTCCGGTGCTCTATGCCGCGATGGCACATGCAGGCTTTCTTCCTCTCAAAGAGCTCGCCACTTTGCGAAAATTCGGTTCACGCCTGCAGGGACATCCCCACAGAGAGTGGCTGCCTGCCCTTGAGACCAGCTCCGGCCCTTTGGGTTCCGGTCTTTCACAGGCAGTTGGCATGGCGCTTGCTGACCGCATGGATAATAGGGAAATGACATCACGAAAACATTTTTACGTATTGATGGGCGATGGTGAGCTTGATTGCGGACAGGTGTGGGAAGCGGCGATGCAAGCCGGCAAAGAAAAGATCCACAACCTGATTGCGATCGTTGACCGCAACAACATTCAGATAGACGGCTACACGTGGGACATTATGCCGCTGGAGCCACTCTACGAAAAATTTGAAAGCTTTAACTGGCATGTACAGGAAGTAGACGGGCACAATTTTGAAGTGCTCAATGATGCGTTGGGACAGGCGCAAACCGCATACGACAAACCTTCCCTGATCATTGCGCATACCATTCCCGGCAAAGGCGTGGAAGAATTTGAACGCGACTTCAGATGGCACGGCAAACCGCCGAACGCAGAGGAGGCGAAGATGGCGCTTGCCGAACTCCGCACACTTGGGGGTAAAATAAAATCAGAACATGAGTAAACTTAATCCAAAACTTTTCAGCAAAGACGTTGAGCAGGTTCCCATTCGGCAAGGATATGGCGAGGGGCTCTTGGAGGCGGGAAAGAAAGACAAGCGCGTAGTCGCGCTGTGTGCCGACCTGACTGACTCCACCAAAACTAGCATTTTTTCAAATGAATTTCCCGAGCGCTTTGTTCAAATGGGAATCGCTGAACAGTCTATGGCCTCCGTTGCGAGCGGTTTTGCGGCGATGGGGAAGATTCCATTCATCGCTTCGTATGCCATGTTTTCTCCGGGAAGAAACTGGGAGCAAATCAGAACGACCATTTGCTATAACAATGCGAACGTAAAGATCGCGGGGGCGCACGCGGGCGTGTCGGTGGGTCCTGACGGCGGTACGCATCAGGCAATTGAAGACATCGCCATTACCCGAGTGATTCCGCGTATGACGGTCATTGCGCCGTGCGATTCTATTGAAGCGAAAAAAGCTACCTTGGCTGCGGCAAAAATGGAAGGGCCGGTGTATATACGTTTAGCGCGGGAAAAAACACCGGTCATCACCACTGAGGCGACACCATTCAAGATAGGGAAGGCGGAAGTTTATTTTGAGCCAAAAAAGGGAATAAAAAGCCAAGTTGGTATTATTGCGTGCGGCGCGCTCGTGTACAACGCGCTTATGGCCGCGAAAGAACTGGAAGACGAGGGTGTCGGGGTGTCAGTCTTGAATCTGGCAACCATCAAACCGCTTGATAAAAAAGGGGTGTTGGATTTTGCAAAAAAACATCAAGCGCTCATTACGGTGGAGGAGCATCAGGTATACGGCGGTATGGGTTCGGCGGTAGCGGAATTTTTGGCGACCGCGCACCCGACCTCCATCACATTCATCGGCGTGCAAGATCAGTTTGGCCAGTCCGGCACTCCGGATGAGCTCATAGAACACTACGGCATGGGCATCGCCTCAATCAAAAAGGCCGTCAAAGCCGCTATAAAAAAGAAGTAATTTGATACTGAGCGCAGTTGATGAATGCGTTGACTTTTATATAGATATATAATAATATTTGCATATGTCGGAGTTATGCGACGAAATGGAGAAGTTGGGCAAAGGCATCGGTAACGCGAACCGCTACCGCGTGCTCGAAGCTCTTATGAACGGCCCCTCTACGGTCTCTGTTGTGGTGAAGAGGGTCAAACTCTCGCAACCGGCCGTTTCCCAGCATCTCAAAGTGCTCAAGGCGGCGGACTTAGTGATGGACGAGCGGCGCGGCCAAGAGGTGTATTACTCTATCAATGTTGCATACATGGCTAAGCTTTTGCACAAGCTCGTTCAAGGTGTCGGCAAAGACAAGGACAAGAAGAGCAAAAAGAAATAGATTTAACAACAATAAATATAAATATATGGAATACAATACAATCCCGAGTACCGAGGTTATCAATAAAACCGCAGATGCCTTGCGCGAACGAGGCGTGGAAGTGTTCGTAGTGAACGACCGCGCCGAAGCTCTCGCGAAAGTAAAAGAGCTTATTCCCAAAGGGGCGAGCATCAATAACGGCTCCTCAACCACGCTTGAGGAGATAGGACTTATTGAGTATTTAAAGGGAGACACGCATGGATACAACAACCTGCATGCCGCCGTGCTCGCGGAGAAAGATCCCGCAAAACAAGCACAGTTGCGCAACGAGTCCATTTTTTCCGAGTACTATCTTGGTAGTGTTCACGCGATTGCGCAAACCGGCGAAATGATAATCGCTTCGGCATCGGGGAGCCAGTTGCCTCCGATAGTATCTACCTCTCCCAATCTCATTTTTGTCGCAGGAGTGCAAAAAATAGCGCCAACCTATAATGACGCTTATAGCCGTCTCAACGAGCATGTGGTGCCACTTGAGAACAATCGCATGAAGGACCTTGGCATGGGTGGCACCGTGCTGGCGAAGACGTTCACATTTCTCCGCGAACCTGCGTTCATGGGACGCACTGTGCGAATGATTCTCGTCAAAGAAAAGCTCGGATTTTAGTCCTCTCTAAAATTTCTCACTTGTTGAAAAAACGAAACATCGCAGGGTTAAACCCTGCGATGTTTCGTTTTGTGCTGCGTATTGACAAAAAAATGCTTAGGGTGTAGTATAATTTCCAATCGACCTTTTCGGTCGGTTTTCATTTTTGCCATCCGGCAACAATGAATGTTCTTTCAACTACTGGAGAAAAAGCATGAAGAAGCTGTTCAAGAAACCGCGTGTTCCGGCCCAGCTCGAAAATGGTTCAAAAGTGATGATCAACCTCGAGTCGATCCCACTCGAGAACTGGAAGACCTACCACGGCACGACCGCCAAGGGTGACAAGGTCCACCGACAGCGGCGTCGCCTTCTCTGCCCCCACGGACGAGCTCGAGATCTTCTCGGTTCAGTTCCTCAAGGACAAGGGATACACGGTCGAGGCCAACAAGAACAGCCGCATCTCGTCCTAAGCAGTAGCTTCAGCAGTAATTTGTACAAAGGGTGACTCTTTTTCAGAGTCACCCTTTTTCTTTTTAATACCCTTTATTACTTGATCTGTTTCGGCTTGTAGGTGTCGGGGGCTTCCCTGAGGAATTTTTCCAGCTGTGAGCGCGAGAGGAGTCCTTCTTGCGCGCCGATATACTGCACGACGGACATGGAATTGACGGGTCCCCACATGAGCGCTTCGGGGATGGATTTGCCGAGTGCGAGCGCGCTCGTGAAAGTGGACGCGAACGAATCGCCGGCGCCGGTGCGATCTACCGGCGGCGCTATATCGGGATACATGGGCATGTGCCACATTTCTTTGCCGTCATAGGTGTAGGCGCCCGCCGGACCGTCGGTGATGACCACAATAGTCGGGCCGAGATCGCGCATGCCTAAGAGGAGCTTTTGTATATCATTTTCTTTTGTCTTCAGAATACGTTTCGCTTCCTGTACATTGCAGAAGAATAATTCCGAGAGTTTATAAATGTCGGGAATATTTTCGTAGCCGAGTTTTATCTGAAATGTTCCCGGCTGAAACGCAAGCTTGATCTCCGGGCGTTCAGTGAGATATTTCGCGAGGGTATGATGAAAGGGCAGGGAGTTCTCGCCAAGCGAGCTCAAATAGATCCATTTCGGCGACCCTATGTCAGGTATGGCGTAATCATACGCCTCATGTTTGATGAGAATAGTCCGTTCGGCTCCAAAGCGAAGCACGTAGTGATAGTTGCTTAATTTCCCTTCGTGTATTTTCACGAAGTTTATTGCGACATCATTTTTTTTCAGTGATTCCAGGTCCTCTTTGCCGTGGTCATCGCTGCCCACATTAGTGACCAACCCCGACTTGAGCCCCAAGCGTGCCGCGGCAACAGCGGCATTTGCGCTATTGCCAACCGCCGGTATGACCACTACGTTTTCGTACTGAATTTTATCTCCAAAGGTTACGCAGAGTTTTTTACGTCCATCAATACCATCTTCCACCGAAGCGTCCCTTAATTGTATGAAAGCATCGGTCGTGATATCGCCGATCGCGATAAAATCAAAATCATCCATATCGTGGGGCTTCCTCGTTATCATTAGTAATAGTATCTTTCATAGTACCAACTCACACCTAAGGCCACAAGAGCAAAGATTTCCACCACCCTCTCTCGTTGTAGTATCCCCATTTTTTTCTTGCGCGTTCATGGTACAATATGAAACATGAAATCGATGAGAGAAGTCATAAAAGAAGCTGAAAAAACAAAAGTGGCGGTTGGTCATTTTAATATTTCCAATATTGAGGGTCTATGGGGGATTTTTCGGGCGGCGCAAAGCCTCAAGGTTCCCGTCATTATCGGTCTTTCGGAAGGTGAGCGCGATTTTGTGGGAGTGCGACAGGCTGTTGCGCTTGTGAAGAGTATTCGCGAGGAGTTTGATTATCCCATTTTCATCAATGCCGACCACACCTATTCGGTGGAGCGAGTGAAAGAAGCGGTGGACGCTCAATTTGACGCAGTCATCTTTGACGGAGCGAAATTATCAATAGAAGAAAATATTGCAAAGACGAAAGAGTGCGTGGCGTATGCCCGGTCAGTGAATCCTGACATTTTAGTGGAAGCGGAATTGGGGTACATCGGCACCTCTTCAAAACTGCTTGATGAGATACCGGAAGGCGTATCATTAGAACATCTGACGACTCCGGAAGACGCTAAACGTTTTGTACAAGAAACGGGCGTTGACCTTTTTTCACCTTCGGTGGGCAATATCCACGGCATGCTCCGAAACGCAAAGAACCCGGAGCTGAACATCGCGCGTATCAAGGAGATACGAGAGGCGGCGGGCGTGCCGCTCGTACTCCATGGCGGGTCCGGTATTTCCGATGAGAATTTTAAATCGGCGATCGCGGCGGGTGTTTCCACTATCCATATCAATACGGAGATCAGGCGTGCTTATCGAGAGGGGATGGAACGCTCGCTCGCGGAGAACCCTGACGAGATCGCGCCGTACCGACTCATGAAACCCGCGCAAGACGCGGTCGGAAAAGTTGTTTTTGAGCGATTGAAATTATTTAACAATATAGAGCAGAAGGTTTAAAAATGAGCGTATGAATGAGCCGTTAAAAATATTCGTGACACGCCGCATTCCCGAAATCGGCATCATGATGCTCAAAGAAAAGGGCTACGACGTGGTGGTGAGCGAGAAAGACGGCGTGCTTACCAAAGAGGAATTGAAAAGCGCGCTTTCGGCGAAGCCGTATGACGCGGTGCTCTGTCTCTTGACCGACACGATAGACGCCGAAGTATTCGCGGCGGCTCCAGAAGCGAAAGTATTTGCCAATTATGCCGTTGGGTACAACAACATAGACCTCCATGCCGCAAAAGAGAGAAACGTGATCATCACCAATACTCCAGGCGTTCTCACCGAAACGGTCGCCGAATACGCTTTGGCGATGATTATGGCGCTTACCAAACGTATTGTTGAGGCGGATAGTTATCTCAGGGCGGGCAAATTTGAAGGATGGGAACCGGAACTTTTTTTGGGTATTGATCTGCGCGGAAAGACGCTCGGTATCTTGGGCGCGGGAAGGATCGGGGCGCAGGTGGCCGAGCGCGCGTACCGAGGACTCGGTATGGATATTATTTATTACGACGTAAAAGCAAACAGCGCTCTTGAGGCGTCAACGAATGCTATTTTTCATGACACGGTGGAAGGAGTGCTTAAGGCGGCCGATGTGGTATCGGTGCACGTGCCGCTTCTTGATTCCACCAAGCATCTCATCAACGCCGAGCGACTGGCTCTCATGAAGCCGTCCGCATATCTCGTGAACACTTCCCGTGGACTTGTTGTTGATGAGGCGGCGCTTGTTGTGGCACTCCAGAGCGGCACCATTAAGGGAGCGGCAATTGACGTTTTTGAGAATGAACCAATCATAGCGAAGGGTTTAACAGATCTTCCGAATGTTATCGTGACACCCCACATCGCTTCAGCGACCGAAGAGACGCGATCAAAGATGTCTGAAATAGCGGCAGCAAATATCATTGCGGTACTGGAGGGGCAAACACCCCCTAATCTCGTCACCATGTAATTTCCCCCGAATTTTTATAAGAAGCCCTTCTTACAGGGTGGACATTTTTGGCAAGTTGTGTACAATAGGGCGCATGTTTACATTAGCTGCAGAAAAGAGAGATACGGGCATTGATGCCAAAAAAGTGCGTGCGGGAGGCAAAATACCCGGTGTTTTTTATGGCGGCAAAACGAAGTCCACGCCTATTTCCATATCAAAAATTGATTTCAAGAAAATATGGAAAGAGGCCGGGGAATCATCCGTCATCACACTCAATACCGAAGGGAAGGAGGTTGATGTGCTCATCCACGATGTTGCGCTTGATCCGATCACCGATGAACCGATACACTTTGATTTTTATGCTATTGATAAGGATAAGAAAGTTACCGTGAGCGTCCCCCTCGTGTTTTCAGGCGAATCGTTGGCAGTAAAAAATTTGGGCGGCACCTTAGTGAAAGTGTTCTATGAACTTGAAGTGGAAGGGCTCCCCAAAGATCTGCCGCACGATGTTTCGGTTGACCTTTCGCTGTTGACCCTACTTGATAGCCATATCAGCGTGGGAGACTTGAAATTACCTGCAGGAGTTGTTGCAACCGCCGAGCCGACAGAAACGGTGGCTTCTATTGCAGAGCAGAAGGAGGAAGAGATTGTTACGCCGGAGATTGATCTTGCTTCCATTGAAGTGGAAAAAAAGGGAAAGAAAGAAGAAGCAGAGGAAGCCCCATCCGAGAAGGCCTAATTGGGAACACTCTACCCTCATACACAACACCATGCGCGAACGTCTGGTGTTGTTTTGTATTGCCCGAACGTGCGATCATGGGTACAATGAAAGGTAATTGTGCTATGAGCGAATCTGGTATCATATTACGGAAATACACAAAAGCGATATGCGCGGCGACTCTCTTGATGGGGTGGCTTGTTTTTGCCGCCGGAGTTGAGATTCGCGCAACATTCGCGCAGTCGACCCAGAGTACCGTTGATGGTCGGAGGGCACAGCTTGAAGATGACTTGGCGGGATTGGAAAAGGAAATAGAAGCACAACGGAACATACTCTCGGAGAAACAGCGCGAAAAAGTGTCGCTCGAACGTGATGTTGCCATTTTGGACGCGCAGATAGCCGAAGCGCAATTGAGCATCAAGGCTCGCAATCTCACGATCAAAAAACTCGGTACCGATATTGATCGCAAAGAACAGATCATTGGCTCTCTTTCGGATAAGATAGGCAGGGAGAAAGAATCACTCGCGCAGCTTATACGCAAAACCAACGAAATAGACTCATTTTCCTTGGTTGAGGTTGTGCTTTCCAATGAAGACCTCTCTGCTTTTTTTGTTGACCTGGACTCGTTTGATTCGATCAAGGCATCGCTCCAGGAGTCGTTTAATGTCATTGAGACCGCAAAAAACATAACGACACAGGAACGAGATGCGCTGGAAGAGAAAAAAACCGAGGAGGTGGAACTGCGCACTCTCCAAGAACTTCAGAAAGGAAGAATTGAAGAAAAACGCAAAGAGCGCAATAAGATATTGGCGACCACAAAAGGGCAAGAGAAGGCGTATCAAGGCATATTAAAAGAAAAGGAAAAAAGCGCCGCGACAATCCGCGCTGAACTTTTTTCTCTTCGAGATTCCGCCGCAATCCCGTTCGGTAAAGCGGTTGAGTATGCGATGCATGCGTCTGAAAAAACCGGTGTACGCGCGGCGCTTATTTTAGGGATCATCACGCAGGAATCAAATCTCGGAGAAAATACGGGTCAGTGTTTTGTGAAGGACTTAAGAACAGGTTCCGGAATAGGAAAAAACACGGGAAGACTTTTTCCAACGGTCATGAAATCTCCGCGGGATACCGATCCGTTTGCGACACTTGCCGTGCGAGTCGGTTTTGATCCGCTTAATACGGCTGTTTCCTGTCCGCCATCGTATGGTTACGGTGGCGCGATGGGACCCGCGCAATTCATTCCCTCCACGTGGGTGTTGTTTGAAGAGAGGATTGCCAAACTCACGGGGAACAATCCGCCGAGTCCATGG
The DNA here is from genome assembly GCA_038063375.1 of Patescibacteria group bacterium. Classification (NCBI taxonomy): domain Bacteria; species Patescibacteria group bacterium. The sequence continues at coordinate 23,540 of JBBTVG010000005.1, read as the reverse complement.
GAGGCGGAGGATGCTTTTATGGCAGCGGCTATCCTTCTGGAAGATAATGGTGCGGCGGCGGGTGGGTATACCGCCGAACGCCTTGCGGCGCTCCGTTATTTTGCGGGGTGGAAAAACGCGAATAAATCCGCGTACGCATTTTATGGCGATGATGTAATGGAGATTGCCACCAAGATTCAGGCGCAGATCAATATCTTGCAAGCCAGCTAGGAATATGATATATTTTGAGCCAATTACATTAATGCCATGAAAAAAGATATCCACCCGCAATACCATATAAAGGCAAAAGCAAAATGCGCGTGTGGCGCAGAATTTGAGGTGGGATCCACCTTGGAAGAGATCAGAGTTGAAGTCTGCAGCGCGTGCCATCCATTTTACACCGGTAATGAAAAAATACTGGATACCGCAGGACGCGTGGAGAAATTTAAACAGCGAAGAGCCGCTGCCGCTCCGAAAAAACCAAAGAAAAATCCTGTGGTAAAAAAAGCTGAAAAAGCACAAAAAAAGAAAGAGAAGCCTCTGGAGCAATCGGTAGAAAAATAGCGACTTTTAACACAAAGACCGCCTCTTTTTTGGGCGGTTTTTGTATAGACCCACTGCGTAATAATTTTTCGTAACGAAATGACGAATTTTCTGGCGAAAACAGCGAAGCGCGAGGAGGTGAATACGGCGTATTCATTGGGAAGTGTGTAGTTGTTTGTAGCCGAAAATTCGTCATTGCAGTAGAAAAGGTTATTGCGCAGTGGGTCTTAGAACAGAAATCATGCGATAATAAAAGGTAAGGAATTCGTTGCCCAGAACTCAAAGGGAAAAACATCATGAACGACAATAATATACAATCTTCGCAGGATGCGAATCAGTTTCTGATTGAACATATTGCAGAGTTGAAACAGAACCCCAAGACCCAATTCTTAGCGGCCGAATTGGAGCGCCTGATTAGAGAGGAGCGGGACATACAGAAACTTACCGAAGAAGATGCAGCGATGACGGAGCTCGCAAAGGATGAATTGCGAGACATCAGAGCGCAAAAAGATTCAATCATTGCGCAGATCACTCGGGTACAGGGTGCGATAGAGGAAGAGGAAGCGTACCCCAACGAGATCATTCTTGAAGTGCGCGCCGGCGCCGGCGGAGAAGAAGCGGCGCTCTTTGCGTACCAACTTGCGGAAATGTACCAACGATACGCGGAAAAACAGGGGTGGATATATAAAAAACTGGATGAATCGCTTTCTCCATTGGGAGGGTACAAGGAAGCATCATTTGAGATAAAAGGGCAGGGTGTCTATAAGAAGCTTCGTTTTGAGATGGGGGTGCACAGGATCCAACGTATTCCCGCGACCGAGAAGTCGGGGAGGATCCACACGTCTACCGCTTCGGTCGCGATCATGCCACTGCGCAAGAAGCATATCGTTGAGATCAACCCCGTTGACCTGGAAATGGAATTTTCTCGTTCAGGGGGTGCCGGAGGCCAGAACGTGAACAAAGTGGAGACCGCGGTTCGCATCATTCACAAGCCGACCGGCATCGCGGTCCGTTGTACAAGCGAGCGCAGTCAGCTTAAAAACCGCGAAAAGGCGATGAGCATCCTTTTGGCAAAGCTTGATGAGAAAAAACAGGAAGAAGAGGCGCGAAAAACATCTTCCCAGCGGAAGGGGCAGATCGGCACCGGCGACCGATCGGAAAAAATTCGTACGTACAACGTGCCACAAAATCGCGTCACTGATCACCGGATCAAAGAATCATGGCATAATATAGAAGGCATTTTGAGAGGAGAGATTGATGATATTGTTGAGGTATTGCAAGAGGCGGGAAAGAAATGAAGCGGAGATTAAGATGCGACCTTAAGGAGCACCGAAAGACCTTGGGTGATAG
>JBBTVG010000005.1:17693-21568 GCA_038063375.1 Patescibacteria group bacterium | reverse complement strand
TTTTGAGTCTCGGGCGAAAAAACTAGCCACAAGGTGTACAGAACCTGTAAGGTTGAGGTGCGATTTCGTGAGCACCGAAAGACCTTGGGTGATAGTTTTGAGTCTCGGGCGAAAAAACTAGCCACAAGGTGTACAGAACCTGTAAGGTTGCGTATTTTCCACGTTTTTGGTACACTTTCCAAACATATGATAGAAAAAGGAGCAAACAAGAATACCTTCATAGACGACATGCTCCTGGCGGGGTCTCATTTTGGCTATTCAAAATCCAGACGACATCCATCAATGAAGTCGTTTATTCTCGGCGCTAAGAACCGGGTGGAATTGTTTAATTTGGACAAGACACTCAAGGCATTGGATGTGGTGAAGGAGTTCATTGCCTCTAAGGCGCAGGATGGTAAGACCATTCTCTTTGTCGGTACCAAGCCGGAGGCGAAGAAAACAGTAGAGGAGTACGCGCGGGCGATTAACATGCCTTATGTAACCGAGCGATGGATCGGCGGAATGCTCACTAATTTTCACGAGATCAAAAAGCGCGTTGCACGATTGGAAGAAATTCAAAATAAAAAAGAGAAGGGTGAACTCGCTAAATACACGAAGAAAGAGCAACTCTTGCTTGATAGGGAACTCGCGAAATTGAATAAAAACTTTTCGGGAATCGTTTCCATGAAAGAATTACCCAAAGCGCTCTTCGTCGTTGACCCCAAGCACGAACAGATTGCGGTTACCGAAGCGCGTAAAGAAAATATTCCTGTCATCGCGCTTGCTTCTTCTGATTGCGACATCAGCAAAATTGATTACTCAATCCCGGTGAATGAGTCGTCTCGCCCAAGCATTGAATTGCTTGTCAGAGAAATCGCATCCGCATACAGAGAAGGCGCTTTGCGACAGCCAATTCCTCCTCCGGCACAAGAAACACCCGTTTCCAATGGGCAGGAAGACGCAAAAAAAGAACTCATTACCGGCTAATATATTTCATGGCACCTCTCCCGCATCTTTTTTGCGTGGCGGAGAGGGTTGTACGCAGTCTTTCGTTATATGGAAATCACCACCGAACAAATCAAGAAATTACGAGACACGACCGGCGTATCGGTCATGCAATGCAAGCGCGCTCTTGAAGAAGCGGAAGGGAACATGGATCAGGCGGTCATTCTTCTTCGGAAAAAAAGCAGCGACATTGCTTCCAAGAAAGAGGGAAGAGAATTGAACGCGGGTGTGGTGGCCGCATATATCCACGCCGGCGGCAACGTCGGTTCCATGGTGGAGCTTGCATGCGAGACTGACTTTGTCGCAAAGAATGAAGAATTCAAGCGGCTTGCGTATGATATCGCCATGCACGTCGCCGCAAGCAATCCAGAGTTCCTCCGCGCGGAAGATATTACCGAGGGAGATAAAGAAAAAGTGCGCGCGGCATTTGCCAAGGAGGTTGCGGAGAGCGATAAGCCGGCAGACATCAAGGAAAAAATACTGCAAGGGAAGATAGACAGTTATTTTAAAGAGAAGGTGTTGCTTGAACAGAACTTCATCAAAGACCCCGGCGTTACGATCAGAAACCTTGAAGAGCAGGCGGTCCAGAAATTCGGCGAGAAGACAAAAGTTGTCCGTTTCGTGCGCTTCTCTGTTTAGCGGAGCAGGCCCCAGAAACGGAGTACGCTAGGAAATGTTGCACTCGTATATTCAAACCTATGTATATCGTTGCGCTCATCTCACTCGTTGCATTCGTAGAAATAATCACCATGCTTTTGTTTCGCGCGTGGGAAGTAAAACGCGGGAGAATATATCTTGAGGAGAGGCGCACTCTCCACAGAGAGAGCGCCGATCGCAGGCAACAGCGAGTAATGCATCATCTGATGCGCATACTGTTTGATAATGGGAAACGAGCGGCACAGTGGTCTCTGCGAAAATTTCATCGCACGAAGACGGAATTCGGAGCAAAGACCGGTATTACCAAGATGAGAGATCTCGTGAGAGGCCACGGTGAAGTTGACAGTGAGAGGGGTTCTGCGTCAGGATACTTACAGGATATTACAGATCACAGAGATAGTATCAGAGAGGAAGCGTCCAAATAGTTTTCGCCACCACAGCTTTCTTGGCAGGTATTGTGGGTATTCAGAGAAATGTAATAGGCAATCTTATTTAATTAGTCATGCCGCCTTAGCTCAGTTGGTAGAGCAACACTTTTGTAAAGTGAAGGTCCCCAGTTCGAGTCTGGGAGGCGGCTCCATGTAAACTCCCTTCGGGGAGTTTTTATTATATCCGCCGGACTCGAAAGAGGATTTCTTGTAAAAACCTCATAATAAAGTACTATACGGGATATGGAGTATACCAAATCACCCTATTTCCACATTGGAAGGGCTTCCGAATTGACCGGGAAGGACAGAGTTATCTATAGAATCTTTGAAATCTTACCGGGGTTTTTGTCATGGGGTACCCTTTTGGGAATTGTTGCTTTGTCGGCATTTTTACCTGTTTACGCTGCGCTCTTCATTATCATTTTTGATGTCTATTGGGTTTTCAAAACAATGTATCTTTCTGCTCATCTAAGACAGAACTGGAAACGGATGAAACACAATATCGCGGTTGACTGGGAAGAGCGCCTTAGTAATTTGAAATATGACAACATTATGCATCTTGTCGTACTGCCGTTTTATGACGAGGGCAAAGAGACCATTGAGGGGAGTTTGCAGTCTCTCATTAATACCAAAGGAGACAAGAAAAAAATGGCAATCGTGCTTGCCACGGAAGAGCGCGCGGGAGAAGAAGCGTTCTCTATTGCGAGAGAATTGCGCGATACTTACGCGAGTCATTTCGGTCATTTTTTAATTACCATTCATCCGAAAGATATTTCCGGGGAAATGGCGGGGAAGGGTTCTAACATCTCTTACGCGACGGAGCTCGCGGGGAGAGAAATTCTTGATAAACACCACATCGCGCACAAGAATGTGATCGTGTCAGCGTTTGATATTGATACGATTGTATATCCGCAGTATTTTTTGTGTCTCACGTGGCATTTCCTAACCGCTGAAAACCCGCACAGGAGTTCGTTCCAGCCGGTTCCGCTCTATAACAATAATATCTGGGAAGCACCCGCACTTTCTCGCGTAGTGGCGACATCAGGAACCTTTTGGCAGATGATCCAACAAGAACGCCCGGAGCGTCTCGCGACCTTCTCTTCGCATTCTTTGAGTTATAGCGCGCTTTCTGAAATAGGATTTTGGCAGAAGAATATGGTTTCCGAGGATTCCAGAATATTCTGGAATGCGTTTGTCGCTTACGATGGCGCATATACCGTAGTGCCGCTTTCGTACCCGGTCTCTATGGACGCGAATCTCGCGCCGACATTTCTAGAGACCGCGCGCAATATTTATAAACAGCAAAGGCGCTGGACATGGGGCGTGGAAAATATTCCCTATGTCTTGTTCAGTTTTTTAAAGAACAAGAGCATTCCACTTGCGCAAAAAGTGAAGATGAGTTTTATTCAGATTGAAGGTTTTTGGTCGCTCGCCACCAATCCTCTCCTGATCTTCCTCCTTGGCTGGCTTCCGCTCATGTTGGGGGGCAAGGAGTTCAATGAAACCGTGCTCTCGTATAATCTCCCCATTATCACCCGCAACCTCATGCTCGTCGCCATGTCGGGACTTTTCTTTTCAGCGATTATTTCTTTGAGCTTTTTGCCGGAAGTTCCCGAAGGACAGAAAAAGCGCCACAAGGCATTTATGGTGCTTCAGTGGGTCTTGGTGCCTTTCACTATGATATTTCTCGGTTCTATCCCAGGCCTTGACGCGCAAACACGCTTGATGTTTGGCAGGTATATGGGATTTTGGGTGACGCCAAAGTTCCGCTCTCCGGAACAAGGTGGCACCAAAAATCCGTAAGGG
>JBBTVG010000005.1:3166-17593 GCA_038063375.1 Patescibacteria group bacterium | reverse complement strand
AGAAACCGTGGGTTTCTAAAGAGCGAGTATGCGAGCGAGATTTTGCGGTGACGCCAAAGTTCCGCTCTCCGGAACAAGGTGGCACCAAAAATCCGTAAGGGGGGTCGGGGGAATACGTTCCCCCGTGGAGGAAAACAGCGAAGCGTTAGAAACCGTGGGTTTCTAAAGAGCGAGTATGCGAGCGAGATTTTGCGGTGACGCCGAAGCATAGAAAAACCCCATAATTTGCTATATAATAGCCTCCATATGAAGCAAGACCCGCAGAACGGTCATCTCCACCCTATTACCCAGGTCATCAACGACGTGGTGCGTATTTTTCATGAACTTGGATTTGATGTTGCGGAGGGGACTGAGATAGAAACGGAGTATTACAATTTTGACGCGCTCAATGTGCCGAAGGATCATCCCGCGCGTGACATGCAAGACACATTTTGGTTGAAGGGCGTGGAGCAGACGGTACTACGAACACACACTTCGCCGGTGCAGGTTCATTATATGGAGAAAAACAAGCCGCCGCTTAGAATCGTGGTGCCCGGGAAAGTTTTTCGGCACGAAGCGACGGACGCCACGCACGAAGTGCAGTTTTACCAGGTTGAGGGTCTTGTCGTCGGCGAAGATGTTACCCTCGCGCACCTGAAAGGAACGCTCGAACTTTTTTTTAAGAAACTTTTCGGCGGAAAAACGGCGATTCGTTTTCGCCCAAGTTTTTTCCCGTTCGTGGAACCCGGTGTTGAGATTGACGTGTCCTGTTTTAAGTGCGGCGGCGAAGGATGTTCGCTTTGCAAAAAAACCGGGTTCATTGAAGTCATGGGCGCCGGCATGGTGCACCCTCATGTTTTAAACGGCGCGGGGATTGATTCCAGGAAATACCAGGGGTTCGCGTTCGGAGGAGGCGTTGATCGTCTGGTGATGCTTAAATACGGCATTGACGACGTGAGACTTCTTTATTCCGGGGATCTAAGACTCGTTAACCAGTTCTCATATGATCATCTCGTATAACTGGCTTCAAACTTATTTTAAAGAAAAACTTCCGTCCGCAGACACAGTCGCGGAGCTTTTGATATTTCACGCGTTTGAAGTTGAATCGGTTGAAAAAAAAGGCGATGATTTTATTTTTGACATAAAAGTCTTGCCGGACCGCGCGCACGATTGTCTTTCTCATCGCGGAGTGGCGCGCGAGCTCTCTGTTCATTTAGGGACAAAAATCATTGAAAAAGAAAAGCTTCTCGTGGTTTCCGGCGAAAAAGCGAAGCGCATTTTGCATATCAACGTTACGGAATCGGGGCAATGCAAAAGATACACGGGGCTTGTGATCGAAGATATCAGAGTTGGGGTATCGCCTGACTGGCTTAAGGGCCGCCTTGAATCAATCGGACAGAAATCAATCAATAACGTTGTGGATGCGACGAACTTCGTCATGTTTGATCTGGGGCAACCGCTTCACGCCTTTGACGCCGATAAGGTTGATGGAACGATTACGGTAAGGAACGCCAATGTCGGAGAAAAAATAACAACTTTGGACGGCAAGGAATTGGTTTTGAATAAAGATACGCTCATTATCGCCGACGACAAGGAGCTACTTGCCATCGCCGGTATAAAGGGTGGCAAGAAAGCGGAAGTGGATTCGGAAACAAAAAACATCATTCTGGAAGCGGCAAACTTTTCTCCGGCTAATGTCAGAAAAACATCCAAACATCTCGGCGTTCAAACCGATTCTTCAAAAAGGTTTGAAAACGAATTGTCTCCGGAAAAAACCAAAGAGGCGATAGAGAGCGTGGCAAGCATTATCTTGGAAATTGCCGGCGACGACAAGACAAAAATCGGGGATATTGTTGATATCTACCCGCGTCAACCGGCGGCGTACATTGTCGGTGTTTCCGCAGGCGAGATAAGCCAGGTTCTCGGTACATCGGTTTCGCAAGATGAAATTGAATCAATTTTCAAGAAGTTTGATTTTACATACAAGATAGTTGATCCGGTGGAAGAGGTTGTTTCTTTGTCGCAAAAATTGGCAGGTGTTCCGTATAAATACGGGGCAAGCGTCGTATACGACGCGCCAAAGGCCTTTGACTGCTCGTCTTTTGTCGCATATCTATTCGCGCAAGCGGGAGTCGCGGTCCCGCGTATGGCTGTTGATCAGTACGCTTTTGGAGAAAAAATAGAAGCATCCATCCTTTTACCCGGTGACGTTGTTTTTTCAAATACCGAAAATGGAAAAATATATTACGAGACGATTGAATTCATGAAGGGCGTAAAAATTCCGGAAGGCGTTGATCATTGCGGGTTGTATGTGGGAGACGGAAAAATTATTCACGCCACGAGATATGAAGGGAAGGTAGTTGTTGAAGATTTGGTTTCAAGCGGGCAATTCAAAAATATCGTCGGATACAGAAAAATGATCGCAAAAGAAGAATTACGTTTCGCGGTAACTATCCCACATGAACGTTTGGACATCCGCATCAAGGAAGATTTGATTGAAGAAATAGGCAAGACGTATGGATATGACAAAATTCCCGCCAAGACTCTTTCCGCGGTAAGCGAAAAAGCTCCGGTCAATAAATCTTTTTTCTACGCCAATAAAATTCGCACCATTTTAGCACGCGAAGGATTTTCCGAGATTTATACGTCTTCATTTTCGGACAGCGGGGAAGTGGCGCTCCAAAACCCCATAGCGGCTGACAAGGGATTTTTAAGAAATGACCTGAAAGACAATTTGTTCAAGAGTCTTGAATTAAATTCCAGAAATGCCCCGCTTTTAGGCCTTGAAAGCGTGAAGATATTTGAGATAGGGAAAGCGTTTAACGGCATTTCTGAAGAGAGGACACTTTTGGCAATCGGAGTAGAGGATGAGAAGCCACGCCAAGAAATAGAAAAAATGGTTGAAGTTTTAACCGGAGAACTAGGAATCGGTTTTGACATGGACATAAAACAGGACGGGGGAAGAGCGGTAGTAGAAATTGACATGGATATGCTCCTCGGGAAACTTCGGCAACCGGCAGATTACGGTGCTATGCGCCCGTATTCTAAAGAAGATCATGTGTATCAAAAGATTTCTCTTTATCCGTTCGTATCGCGCGACATTGCGGTGTGGACTCCAGCTGAAACAAAAGAGAGTGACGTGCTTTCAATTATTGATAAGAAAGCGGGAGAACTCTTGGTGCGTACGAAACTCTTTGATGTTTTTGAAAAAGAAGGAAGGATATCCTATGCTTTTCGTTTGGTATTCCAGTCGCATGAACGCACGCTCACTGACGAAGAAGTAAATACCATCATGGAAACCATTACAAGAACCATGAACCGTAATCCCGGGTGGGAAGTGAGATAATATGAATAGTAAGTCAAACTCAAACATAAAAAATGGAAGCGCAATGAAACTGGAAGTGCCATACTATTCCCAATTTCTTGACGTGGAAGACAAATACTGGATGCCGAGAGCATGCGGAATGGCGTGCGCGAAAATGGTGCTTGATTTTTATGAAGTAGATACCGCATCTCTTGATGAACTCATCAAGAAAGGTTCTGGAGAGGGCGGATACTCCACGTGGGGATGGGTGCATGATTATTTTGTGGCACTTGCGAAAGAGTACGGACTCGAGGCGCATCGCGAAGAAAAGATGGACCCGGAGAAGGGAATGGCGTCTATCATTGACGCACTGCGCCGTAATCATCCTGTCATCGTGTCCGCTACTAAACACATTTTAGGACAGACAAAGTTCCACATGGTCGTCATAACCGGTTACGAAGAAGACAGAGGCGCGATTACTGGATTGTATTATCACGATCCCGAATCAACCACCAGGGAAAGGGGGCAACACCTCTTTGTGGACAAGGAAACATTCATGCGTGAATGGCGCAAAATGGCTATTTTTATTATGCCTAGCGAGGAACGGAATAAAAATCGAAACAAGTAAAGCGAGTGAAGATTTTTATTCAATCCGAGCGACGGCATAACAAAGGGTTTTTGGTATCCTTTATCCACCCTAGAAACGTGTAAAATCCCTTTCATTGTAAGGGGATTTCTGTTATAATGAAAATAATCAAGGTTGGCTACTCGCAGGAGAGGCTATTTCATTTTATGGCTAAAAATAAGGACGATAAAGCGGAAAAAACAAAGGGCAACGGACACCATTATAGAGCGGAGGACATCGCCGTTTTAGAGGGTCTTGAACCGGTGCGAAAGCGTCCGGGTATGTATATCGGCTCCACCGGTCTTGAGGGTCTCCATCACCTCATTTGGGAGATCTTTGATAACGGCCGTGATGAAGCTATGGGTGGCTATGCCGACCATATTGAGGTTGTACTCTTGCCCGAGAATCGCGTGCGCATTACAGACAATGGCCGCGGTATTCCCGTTGATATTCATCAGAAGACAAAAGTGTCCGCGCTTGAGACCGTGATGACAACGCTTCATGCCGGCGGTAAATTTGGCGGTGATGGGTACGCCAAAGCGACAGGCGGTCTTCACGGCGTCGGTGCCTCTGTGGTAAACGCGCTCTCGTCTTATGCCAGAGTAGAAGTACATCGTGATGGAGGCAAGTATATGCAGGAGTACGCGCGAGGCAAACAGAAAGCAAAAGTAAAGAAACTGGGTCCCTCAAAACTGAATGGCACCATTGTTACTTTTGATGCTGACCCTCAAATCTTTCAAGAGATCGCCTATGATTGGAAAAGGATCACGGGCCATCTTCGTCAGCAGGCGTATCTCGTGAAGGGCATGCTCGTTACTATTATTGACGCGCGGGAGTATAAAGGAAAAATAGAGGATGAAGAAGTGTTTTATTTGAGCGAACTTGGCCTGCAAGTGCCCTCAACATCATTTTATTTTGAAGGGGGATTGCTTTCACTGGTAAAGCATTATAATGAAAACCAAAAACCGATCCACAAAAACATCTTTTACGTAGACAAGGAAGGGCCGGGCGCCGTTGCAGTGGAAGTGGCATTTCAATACGTTGATGATATTTCCGAACGATTGGTGCCGTTTGCCAACAACACTCATAACCCCGAAGGAGGTATGCATGTGACCGGTTTTAAGACAGCGCTCACGCGCGGTTTGAATAATTACGCGCGCAAAAGCAATATCTTGAAAGAAAGCGAAGAAAACTTCACGGGAGACGACGTGCTTGAGGGTCTTACCGCCGTCATCTCGGTCAAACTCAAAGAAATTCAGTTTGAAGGACAAACAAAAGCAAAACTCGGGAGCGTAGAGGCTCGCGGTGCCGTTGAAACGGTCTTCGGCGAGGCGCTTTCGGAATTTTTGGAAGAAAACCCCGACGACGGGAGAGCGATCGTTAATAAAGTGGTATTGGCCCTCAAGGCTCGCAAGGCGGCAAAGGCGGCAAAGGATTCCGTGTTAAGAAAAGGCGCGTTGGAAGGAATGACGCTTCCCGGAAAACTGGCTGATTGTCAGACCAGAAATATGGAAGAAGCGGAAATATTCATTGTTGAGGGAGATTCCGCAGGCGGTTCAAGCAAGCAGGGGCGTGATCGGCGCACACAAGCGATCTTGCCGCTCCGGGGGAAAATATTGAATGTGGAACGCGCGCGGCTTGACCGAATGCTTGCCTCAACGGAAATTAAAGCGCTGGTAATTGCGCTTGGGACCGCTATTGGTGATACGTTTGATATTTCTAAGCTTCGATACGGGAAGATCATTTGTGCGGCCGATGCCGATGTTGACGGGGCACACATAACGACACTGCTTCTCACACTTTTCTACCGCTATTTCAAGCCTCTCATTGAGGGAGGATTCGTGTATATTGCAAAACCTCCGTTGTATAAGATCAAAAAAGGCAAGGAGGTCGTCTATGCGTACACGGAAGAGGAGAAAAATAAGATCGTAGGCAAAGACAGCGAAGTGGTTGAAGAGGAGAGAGGAGCTCCTGAAGAAGGGGAAGAGGCAGAGGAGGCAGAAGAGGGCGAAGGAGAGAGTACTGCCGCAAAGAAAGCACCAAAAATTTCTCTCCAGCGCTACAAGGGTCTCGGCGAGATGAACCCCGATGAGCTGTGGGAAACAACCATGAATCCTAAAACGCGGATCTTGAAAAAGGTGATGATTAGCGATGCAGAGGAAGCTAATCGAGTATTTGATACTTTGATGGGAACCGATGTGCCGGCGCGCAAGGCATTTATCCAGACAAACGCAAAAATGGCAAACATTGACGTGTGAGATAATCAGAGGAGGATACTTCTGTCTCAAATGAAAACCCCCGCTTATTTGCGGGGGTTTTGTTTTTATGTGGCCAAGGCTTGCCCTATGGCCCAGTCGGGAGTGAAATCACATCCAACGGGTTCCTCATGACCGCGCCGAGAAACGCACTTGGGAGAACAAAAGTATATCGGTTTGTCTTCGGTTCCCATACGCAGGGAAAACTGTCTTTGAGCGACCTCTTTATTGCAGTTTTCTCCACCGCAGGTCGTCCCTTTCTCCGGCATCATCTTCAGCATTTTTTCACCCTCTTTCGTTTAAGATTTAATTGATTGGTACAAACTGTTCCAGAATATACCATACTTGTTGTATTGGCGCAACCGCTTTGTGGAAAGCTTCTTCATTAAACATTTCTCTTATGAGTATCTTTTGTGTGTTTCATCATCTCTTTATGCATGAGAGGTGTTTATTGAAGTATTGCTCTAGATTTTAGTTTGTTAGTTTCAAACTCAAATTGCGACAAAAAGAAGCAGAGTGATAGAAATCACAAAACTGATAATGAGCCAACCGGCAATTTTTTGATACAAATTACCCCATGAATCAATAGAACGCAGGGCATCTCTTTTTTCCGATATTAATGATATTCCCCAGAAAAGAAATATAATAAGTATTACTGATGACACAAGAAGAAGCCAAAATACTTGGCGGGTGTAACCAACAAACTCTCCACGAAGGAAAAAATAGATTGCTAGTTGAATCAATATAACTGAACTTATGGATAAAAGTAACCCCCCAATTTTTCTTAGACCCCTTCTTTTTTCTTGAGGCTCAATGGGTAACTGTTTTTGAGCGATATTCACAGCCAGCGTTTCTTCACGTTGTTTCAGGGGCTTACTTTTTTGGACAAATAGCGTAATACCCAAAGAGAATAATAGTGCTGCTATAAGGAGTATGAACACGAGAAAAATAGCCATTCCTACCATTGCCATAAGAAATGCTAAATCATCTGTCGACTCAAGTGGCAATATAAACGACGTGACAGTAGAGATTAGTATGAAGATAATGAAAATACCAACGGTCACCCGAATCGTCTTTTTCAATATTCCAATAGGATTTTTCTGATTTGAGGAGTCGTTTGCTACAGAAATTTTTTGAGAAAATAAAGACATAATCTTTCTACTTTGTATTAGTTTTTAATATACATTTCGGCTCGTTGTTTCTTCTTTCATGTTGCGGGTAAATTCATCAACGGTTGTTATGCCGATTTTTCCTCGATCACGACTCTCTACGGTGATCTGCTCACCTCCTACTTCCTGATCACCGATTACGATGAAGTAAGGAACTTTTTCTAATTTTACGTTGCGTATTTTCTTGCCCAGCGTTTCATCAGAAAGATCAAGTTCCGCACGTATGTCCGTTTCGCGAAGCATCGCGTATACTTTTGCCGCGTATTCTTTGTGCGCCGCGCCAATGGAAAGCACCTTCACTTGTACAGGGGAAAGCCAGAGCGGGAAAGCTCCCGCAAAGTGTTCAATGATCACGGCGAGGAAACGCTCTAAAGAGCCGGCAATAGCACGGTGGATCATAACAGGAGTTTCTTTTTTGCCCTGTTCATCGGTGTATTCAAGTGAAAAGCGCCCCGGCATGACGAAGTCAAGTTGTATGGTTGCCAGTTGACGCTCTCTTCCCAGGGCATCCTTAAATATGAAATCAAGCTTAGGGCCATAGAATGCCGCTTCTCCCGAAACACGCTTACAAGGAACACTTTCATTGTGCGCCACTTTCTCCAGAATATTTTCTGCCATGTCCCAATGAGCGCTATCACCCAAATATTTTTCAGGCGTCTTTGGATCACGCACCGAAAGTGATACCCATGATCCTTTCGTGCCCCACATGCCGAGAGATTCGTAAAATTCTTTAATGACCGATATAATGTTCCCTGCTTCTTGTTCAACTTGATCAATGGTGCAAAAGATATGCGCGTCATCCTGGGTGATGCTGCGCACGCGCGAAAGACCCAATAGTTCACCGGCTTGCTCGTCGCGGTATACGGCCGTTGTTTCGGTGAATCGAATAGGAAGGTCGCGGTAGCTGCGAGGGCGGCTCGCGTATATCTGCGTGTGATGGGGGCAATTCATCGGCTTCATCACAAATTCAGTATCCGACACTCCTTTCACCTTGAATAATTCATCACCAAATTTTTCCCAATGGCCGCTCTTTTCATAGAGCTCTTTTTTGGTAATGTGCGGAATCCACACGTTTTGATAGCCAAACTTTTTTTGTATATCGTGTATTTTTTCAATGATCGCGTCGCGCATAGCGGTGCCCTTTGGCGTGAAAAGGGGAAGTCCCGGGCCTACAAGGTCTGAAAAGGTGAACAGATCAAGTTCACGTCCCAACTTTCTATGGTCGCGTTTTTTCGCCTCTTCAAGCGCCGCGATATGCGCATCAAGTTCTTCTCTTGTTTCAAACGCCAGGCCGTAGATACGCGTGAGCATTTTATTACTCTCTTTGCCTCGCCAGTACGCTCCTGCAGTATGGGTGAGCGCGAACGCGTCGGCATTAAGCTCATCGGTATTGTTCACGTGCCCTCCGCGACACAGATCAACAAAGTCGCCGTTTGTATACGCGGTGAGCGTCTGTCCTTCTTTTGAAAATTCGTCAATGAGTTCAAGTTTATAAGGTTGACCGGCAAATATCTCGCGTGCTTCTTTGAGAGAGACCTCACGCCCAACAAAAGGCAATCCTTTGTTGGTGAGTTTTTTCATTCGTTTCTGGAATTCCTTCAGATCTTCGGGGGAAATAGAGACTCCAGAAGGGAATTCAAAGTCGTAATAAAAGCCATTCTCTATAACGGGGCCAATGGCAAGTTTTGTGTCGGGGTATTTTTCAAGCACCGCCGTCGCCAAAAGATGAGCCAAGGAGTGCCGTATTGCCGATAGTTTTTCTGATTCCATATGCTGTAAACTATACCAGTTTTTCTTCTATTTTTGAAGTTTATGCGTCTCTTGCCAAATTGATGTTTACGAGGTAGTCTTTGCCTAGAGTTCACCTACCTTGAAATTTTTACGGAGGTTATCATGAAGCCACATAAACGGTTTTCCCCAAGCCAGTATCAAAGAAAAGGGCAAGAAAAGGGGGTCAGAAGAAAAGGGGGTCAGGCACCCTTTTCATTTTTCATCCTCACTGACGATGCTTTTTCGCTGTTGTTATCTGCCTGCCATCAATCGCATTGCAAACGGCGTGAAGTAGGATTTGAGATGAGCGGGGGAAATGGCGTGCGATGAAATAGGTGCGGCGAGAGAGCGTAGCACCTCGCTAAGCGTTTTAAGTTCTTGTGCTCGCGGTTGCATATCAGGCAGGCGAGTGATTTCGTCCAGGATATTCTCGGCCCGTGCAAGCGCTGTGGAAGCTGTATCAGCATCCTTTTGTTCTTGCGCGGAAATGATACGCGAGACCTCGGCGCCTAAATTTGCCATAAGAAATAATGAGGTGCGCTTGTTGTTCATATGATTTTTGCGTCAACAATTTTTTTTATCCGTTCGCGAATCTTCGGGTCGGAAACTTCCATAGCAGTATTCCCCTCAGAGGGACGGATATTGATGAGCGAAATGTATTCAATCCAAGTATCGCGCGGCCGGTTGAGATATACGTTGAACCCCCAGATATTTTTTTGCTCTGAATCGCGCTCGGTAAGTTTTTGATTCGCGTCAATGTGATATTCCCCGCCGAATGCGACAACCTCCTTTTCAATATCCA
Organism: Patescibacteria group bacterium; assembly: GCA_038063375.1. Classification (NCBI taxonomy): domain Bacteria; species Patescibacteria group bacterium. Next base: position 7,689 of record JBBTVG010000005.1, on the reverse strand, counting down.
CAACGCCTTTGATCATCGTTTGGTAAAATTCTTGAGCGACTACTTTGAGGTCTGCAAGGGATACTTCTTTTTCCACGACAACGATATTCATAATCTCTATTATCCACCAAATTATCTTTGTTTACAACTCTTTTATTCCTTCGGCAACCAAGCTTTTTTCGCCGTTTCGTTCGGAAATCTTGCCTTTGATGGCAACACACCTGTCTGCCACACAGAGGCCCTTGCTCTCAACGAACAGCTTGGGAAACACCACCACTTCAATGGTGTCTGTGAAATCGGCAACTTTCATGAATGCCATTCGGTCGCCCTTTTTTGTAACAACCTCTTTCGCTTCCTCCACAATACCGGCAATAACCGCCATCATGCCCTCGCGCAATTCCGTTTTTATTTTTTTGATATTCGTATCTCGCTTCGCGAAGCGTTCCTGGTATTTTTCTAAAGGGTGTCCGGAAACATAGAGCCCCAAAAGCTCTTTTTCCCACCCCAGCTTTTCATCCTGTGTCGCCGGCGCGGCCTCTTTCATTCTAAATTTAGTGATAGTACTTTGGTCTGACATTTGACCAAAAAGCGATGTTTGGCTTTTGTTTCCTGTGCTGTGCTCTTTGTGATAGGCGAGCGCTTCGTCCATGTTGCCCTGCATCTGCCCGCGCTCGCCGAAAGCGTCAAGAGCACCGGAACGGATGAGCGCTTCCAAGGATTTCTTATTTAAATTGCGATGCAGAATGCGTTCCAAGAAATTCGCAAATGATGCAAATCTCCCCCCCCGCTCGCGCTCTGCAATGACCGCATCTGAAATATCCGAACCGAGATTTTTGATGGTATAAAGTCCAAAACGGATTCTATCTTGCTCTTCCTTTTTTCGCACGACGGTAAAATCACTGAAGCTTTCATTCACGTCCGGAGGGAGTACAGGGATACCCATGCGTTTGCACTCAGCGATGATTTCCGATATTTTTTCAACGTCGCCGGCTTCCGCGGTGAGCACTGCGGTCATGTAGAGAGCGGGGAAGTTCGCTTTCATGTAGGCGGTCTGGTATGCCACGCGCCCATAGCTTGCCGCGTGCGCTTTATTGAACCCGTAGGCGGCAAAGGGTTCAATCAGCTTCCAGAGCTCAAGCGCCTTCGCGGGAGACATTCCTCCGTCAATACAACCGCTGACGAATTTTTCTTCCTGTTCGGCCATGATCTTCGGAATCTTTTTTCCCATGGCCTTTCTCAGTTTGTCGGCTTCAAGCCATGAATATCCCGCCAAATTGATCGCAATGAGAAGCACGTCATCCTGATAGGTGATCACGCCGTAGGAGCGCTCTAAGATGCTCTTCATGCGCGGGTCAAGGTAAGCAATCGGCTCTTTGCCGTGTTTGCGTGAAATATAGTGCGGGATATTTTCCATCGGTCCGGGGCGATAGAGCGCCACCATAGCATTGATGTCGTGAATAGTTGAAGGCCGGAGGTCTTTCAGATAGCGTGTCATGCCGGCGCCGTTTAATTGAAACAGACCCATGGTCTCGCCTCGTGCCAGCATCTCAAATGTTTTGACGTCATCAAAGGGAATACGTTCAATATCTATATGTATGCCTTCAAGATCTCTTACCAGATGCACCGCGTTTTCCAGTATTGCCAAGTTGCGAATACCCAGGAAGTCAAATTTGAGAAGCCCCGCGTCCTCTACCGCATGCATGTCATATTGGGTAATTATTTTTCCGCCGCGCGGATCAAGCTGGAGCGGTACAAAATTGGAGAGCGGAGTGGGGGAGATAACCACACCGGCGGCGTGGACCGAGACATGGCGGACGCATCCCTCAAGGCGTTTCGCCAAATCAAGGATTTCCTTGGTTTCCGCTTCTTTTTTATACATATCCTTGAGCTCCGGCGTCTCTTTGAGCGCTCGGTCAATGGTCATGGCGAATCCTTGCGAGCCCATCGGGATGAGCCTTGCGATGCGATCACCGATTCCATACGGATGCCCCAGCGCACGCGCCACGTCTCGGACAGCACCGCGCGCAAGCATGGTACCGAAGGTGCCGATCTGCGCGACTTTATCCTCGCCGTACTTTTGTTTTGCATATTCTATGACCTCATCACGCCGATTATCCGCGTAATCCATATCAATATCGGGAGCGGAGGGACGCTCCGGGTTTAAGAACCGCTCAAACGGCAGTTTATATTCAAGCGGATCAATATTGGTAATGCCAAGCAGGTAGGTGGTTATGGAGCCGGCCACGGAACCGCGGACGGTCGTTAATATACCGCGCTCGCGCGCGAACTTAAGAAGATCGGCTACGACTAAAAAATACGGAGAATATCCTTTTGTCTTGATGATATCAAATTCATATTCAATGCGATCCATAACCTCTTTTGTTTCTTCAAGGCCGCGGCGCTTGATACCTTCATGAGTGAGGCGCCTTAACTCGCTATCATAGGTGGTGCCTTCGGGGATCTTGAGGTCGGGGAATACCCACGTGCCGAGCTCAAGTTCTATGTCGCACATGTCGGCAACTTTTTGCGTATTTTCCACCGCCTCGGGAATTTCTTTGAAGTATTCAAAAGCCTTTTTTGTATCAATGAACGAATAATCATCGGAGCTCATGGAAAAACGATCACTGCTTTGAAGGTTGGTGTTGGTTTGAATGGCAAGCAGGGTTTCGTGCGCCCGGCCGTCCTCGTGATGGAGATAATGCGAGTCTTGGGTGGCGACCAGAGGGACATTCAATTTCCGGGAGAGCGCAATAATACCTCGCTTCACCTCTTCAATGCCTGGAACACCCGGGTGATTCATGACCTCAAGGAAATAGTTTTCCTTGCCGTAAATATCTTGGTGTTCCGCGATGACGCGCTCTGCTTCTTCCGTGTTCCCGGCGCGCAGAGCCCGCGAGAGCTCGCCGCCGAAACAGCCGGAAAGACAGATGAGTCCCTCGGAATATTTTCGCATAAGCTCTTTATCAATGCGCGGCTTGTAATAGTATCCTTCAAGGTACGAGTACGTAACGAGCTTGATGAGGTTTTTATAGCCGGTATTGTTTTTAGCAAGGAGCGTAAGATGAAAACGTGTCGTGTCTATGCCGGCGCGTTTTTCGTGGCGCGACCCGGGCGTCACGTATGCTTCAAGGCCGATGATCGGCTTGATGCCATTCTTTTTGCATGTTTTGTAGAATTCAATGGCGCCGTGCATATTGCCGTGATCGGTGAGCCCGAGCGCCGGCATGTCATATTTTTTAGCGAGTGCCACCATTTCGTCAATCTTTGAGAGCCCGTCAAGAAGGGAATAGTGGCTGTGGGTATGGAGGTGTACGAATTTCGTATCCATGATTCCACTATTATAGCAGAAAGCAAAAAGTCCTAGAATCCATCTCAGTAATAACCGTTTAAAATATGAATAACAATAAAAGTGTTTGTGTGTCAAATCATGGAAAAAAGAATCGCTTGGCTATCCAAACGCTTGGATTTCGGCTGCAAAAAGCTCATCGCTCGTCAGCATATCCCGATATGCCTCCTCCCGCTTCGTTTTTTTCGCTCGAAATCCAAGCGTTTCTATAAGCCATTATTATTGAGATGGGTTCTAACAATTTGCTATGATAGTGGTATGGGGAACGTGATCCGGAGCGTGAAATATGTGATTGGCATTGATGAGGTGGGGAGAGGTCCTCTGGCCGGACCCGTGGCCGTGGGGGTGATGGCAAGCGCACTGCCGGCACGCAAGCTCTCGCGCTTGTTTCGCTCCGTCAAGGATTCAAAGAAACTCTCGGCACAGAAACGCGAGGAATGGTTTGCGCGCATCAGAGAGGAAACAAGGCGCGGAGTATTGATATATCATGTTTCTTTTGTAAGTTCGCGGGTGATAGATCGGCACGGTATTTCGTACGCGCTCAAGAAAGCAATGAAGATGTCTTTGATGAAACTGGCATGCGATCCAAAAATGTGTCGCGTCCTTCTTGACGGAGGCCTCGTGGCGCCCGAAGAATATGTCTCCCAGAAAACCATCATCAAAGGGGACGAGAAAGAAATCCTCATTGCGCTCGCGTCCATTGCGGCGAAAGTGTTGCGTGACAGAAAAATGACGGGGTATGGAAAGCAGTATCCCCAGTATCTCTTTCCTCAACACAAGGGTTATGGAACAAAGGAGCACATGGAGCGTATCAAACAACATGGCATTTCTCCCATACATCGAAAGAGTTTCCTTAAAAGGGTTGACCCCGTAGTAGATTTTGGCATTGCACGAAGTGCGCGCCAGAAGCGCGTTATGCCAAAATTCACTATCGGGGTTGACTTAAGGTAGGAAACCGTGTATTATGCATTATGTGGTAAACGACGCATTCGTGCGTTTTTAGTTCTTTGGGTTCTCAAAAAACATATAAAGAGTATTAAACTCCTTGTTTCAACTTCACTCGGATGCTGTGTAAAATCTGCCTGCCGGCAAGGCAGGTCAGAATTTTCCACGCACTCCTCGCTTGTTGAAATAACCTTCAATCGCTACATTTCAAAGAGGTGAGCAATGAACAGGGGCAAGACGGATGCACTGACAG
>JBBTVG010000005.1:0-3066 GCA_038063375.1 Patescibacteria group bacterium | reverse complement strand
CGCTACATTTCAAAGAGGTGAGCAATGAACAGGGGCAAGACGGATGCACTGACAGCAGTAGTAGATCGTGACCTGAAGCAAGAATTGGCGGCTCATCCGACCAATCCGGCGGAAACTGACAATTCTTTTTCACCCGAGTGGATCGACGACCGTGTTCGGCCGGGATATTATGGCGAGCGACGCAATCATGTTCGTAAAGCTGATTAAGTAACGAACCCAATTTTTTACAGAGCGCCCCTTCCCGGGCGCTTTTTTTATGTTGTTGACAACATTGTTATTTTCGTGGTACTATGCAAATAGTTTCAGTACAAAAATTTCTACAATTTCTACAGAGGAGGAATAGTCATGCAACGAGGAGAGGGGTATGGTTCAATATCCGCTATCCTGTTACGGCTATGCGGTGGAAATATAGCCGTGCTCGTCCTACCGGACCGGAAACCTAGAATTGAAGAATTGCCAACGAAATTTACACTTCCCGGGGGAAGTATCAAGGAAGGGGAGAGTGAAGAAGATGCGCTGACTCGCGAAGTAGAAGAAGAGACAGGTCTCATCATCTCACCAAAACAGTGCACGCGTGTTGCCGGTTTTTCTAAGGAATTCAAAAAACAGGGGACACGACATACTTTTTGGCTCGTGCAAAATAAGTGGAAAGGCGTTCTTCGCCACATCGGTCTCCATGGAGAGACGGGGAAACCGCAGTGGTGGGGCGTGGACCTTGCGCTCCAGAAGAAAAACGGACTCCACTTTTCCCACAAGCTTGCGTTATACTGCGCGCTTAAAGAAGGCGGCTTTGCAAAAGATTTCAAGGATATCGCCCACCTGCTTAGGGAGCATGAGGACTTGCACACATCCTATCGCTTCTCGTGAAGCAAGAAAGGAAGGTGCGTACGCGAAATTTCTTTCATAGAATCAGCCTGAGTTCCGGGTTGATTCTTTTTTTATAGGGTGTTATAGTACTAGGCAATGTCAGTACGAATGCGACACACCCGTGGACACACGGGCAATAGGCGGTCTCATCATGCGCTTACCACGCCGCGTCTTTCTCTGTGCGGCAAGTGCGGGGAAGGCCATCTCCGCCATAAAATGTGCGGCAATTGCGGCACCTACAGAGGCAGAGAGATTGTTGACGTATTGGCACAAGTGAACAGAAAAGCGGAGCGCGCAAAGGCCAAAACGCGTGAGCTTGGCAAGGAACCAAAGGCTGAAGAAGGGTCCGCGGGCGCGAAAGAGCCTCTGGAGGCCAAAGGCAAGAAGAAATAGTTCCGGAATTAGCTGATCTGTACGATTATACGAATCATTTGCATAACGTATACTCGTACTGGTTTGTTACTTGGATTTATTCTTGTCTAACGTGTGAGTAATTTTTAAATTTTTGCACTTTTTATGGCGAATCGGCACCTTTCAAGAAGTATTGTCATGCAGTCCCTCTTTGAGTGGGATTTTAACGGCAATAAAAATATCGCCATTGAAGATACCGTAACGCGCAATGCCGCGGAGTTTGCTCCCGGCGTAAAAGATACTTCGTTCATGAAAGCTCTTGCAAAAGGGGTTCTGGAGAAGCAAGGGAAAATAGACGCGATCATTACCAAAGCGGCTCCCGATTGGCCGCTTGAAAAGATCTCAATAGTTGATCGCAACGTGCTCCGCATCGGACTCTCCGAACTTCTTTTTGGAGACAGGAAAGAAGTGCCGCCCAAAGTAGCGATCAATGAAGCAATTGAGCTCGCAAAGACATTCGGCGGCGAGAACAGCGGCAAGTTTGTGAATGGTGTTTTGGGGGCCGTGTATAAAGAACTTGGCGAACCCGGGAAGGACGAGAGTTCGCAAAAAAATAACAAGGTCATTGACCCTGCGACACTTCCCGTAGACGGACTCGTGGGCGCACTTGTCTATGCGCGTGAAGGCGCGGACGTGTATCTCGGTTTGATCCATGATGTGTTTGGCCACTGGACGCTCTCAAAGGGGCATCTCAAAGAGAATGAGGAAGAAAAAGACGGCGTTGTCCGAAAAGTGAAAGAAGAAATGGGGGCGGTGGTCTCCACAGTGCACGATACGCTCGGCGTGAATGAATACATCGCTTCAGACCCTAAGCAGGGGAAAATAAGAAAACGCGTATCATATTTTCTGGCAGAAGCGAAGTTTGATGATCTTGTTACGGGCGAGTCGGGAGGAATTGATGATGCCAAGTGGTTCAAGCTTGCTGATGTGGTGAATCTTAATATATACGATGATATTTTACCGATTGTGACAAAAGGGATACATATATTATTAACTAAAAAATAGTATCAAATTCCAAAGCCCAAAGATTAAATAAAGTTAATTTGAAATTTGAGCTTTTGAATTTACACGTGAACGGCATGAAAGATTTTTCCGAGTTTGAAAAAAGGATCGGTGTGGAATTTAACGATAAGAATTTACTCAAACAAGCATTTATCCATCGTTCCTATCTCAACGAAAATCCCGGGCTGGGCCTCTCACATAATGAGCGGCTGGAATTTCTTGGTGATGCTGTTTTGGAATTGGTAACCACAGACTATTTGTACCGTACGTATACCGATAAAACCGAAGGCGAATTGACCGCGTATCGGGCGGCGCTGGTGAATACGATAAGTATTTCAAAAGCGGCAGTCGCGATCGGCGCCAACGAGTTTCTCTTGCTTTCCAAAGGGGAATCAAAAGACACAGGGAAAGCGCGACAATACATTTTAGCAAACACGTATGAATCGATCATCGGCGCTATTTTTCTTGATCTTGGATATGAAGCATCGGCGAAATTTATTGCCGAGACACTCCTTCCATATCTTACAGAGATCATTTCCAATCGTCTGTGGCAAGACGCAAAAAGTTATTTTCAAGAACGCTCACAGGAATATGTGGGTGTTACTCCTTCCTATAGCGTGCTTGAAGAAGAAGGCCCCGACCATGAAAAGCATTTTACCGTCGGCATTTTTTTGCGCGATGAGCTTGTCGCGCGCGGTGAGGGAGAGTCTAAACAGGAAGCCGAGCAGGAAGCGGCGCGCAACGCTCTTCTGGAAAAAGGGTGGAACGGCCACGATATTGCGTAAT
>JBBTVG010000004.1 GCA_038063375.1 Patescibacteria group bacterium | reverse complement strand
GTACTTCTTGTTCCCTAATTCACTTCGTTCATAAGGGAACAATGTCGCTCGGACGAAATGTAAAATCAGAATTTTCCATTTCGCTCCTCGCTAGCCGAAATAGGTTCATTTATCTGTTCCTTTATCATATAATAAAAGTATGAATCCCGTTAGAGATCACGACCACTACTTACTTTAAATAATACCCGAAGATATGAAAAATATTTACCAATCGATAATAAACATAGTTCCTGCGGCATGTGTCGTGGCCTATCTCTAACGGGATGAATGAATGCTTATTTTGCAAAATCGTAGCAGGGGAAATTCCCAGCGCAAAAGTATATGAGGATGATCACTTCCTCGCCTTTTTGGATATTACACCTATCCATAAAGGGCATACTCTTCTCATACCGAAGGAACATTTCCGCAATACGCTTGAAGCGCCGGATGAAATGTTGTCGCTCCTTGCTCCTGTTATGAAAAAAGTTGCTCGGGCGGTAAAAAACGCGACGCATGCGGACGGCATCAATATGTATATCAACAACGATAAAGCGGCGGGGCAGGTTATTTTTCACACCCATATCCATCTCATCCCTCGTTTTGAGGATGACGGTCTTCATTTGTGGAGAGGAGCAGAGCTCTATACCGACGGCGAAATGGACACCGTGGCGAAAAAGATAAAGAGAGAGATCTAGCCCTGCGACATTGTTTTCTTAGGAGAGCAGCGACTTAGAAAACAAGAAGTACTCCTGTGGTGCTTTTATGTTTTCCGCTTGTCTCTTTTTTTCTTCAGTGCTTCAATTCCCGGCAATGTGCCTTTTGCCAAGAATTCTATCATAGCGCCTCCGCCGGTTGAGATGAACGTAAATTTTTTCTCAAGCCGCAAACGCATCGCCATATATGCCGTATCACCTCCGCCGAGTATGGATCGCGCATTGCTTTTTGCGATCGTTTTGAGCACGCGGGCCGTTCCTTCGTCATATCCTATTTCATAGTTCCCGAGCGGGCCGTTGAAAAGAACCGATCGTGCTTTTCCGATACGTTCTTCAAGCGCTCTCAGTGTTTTGGGTCCTATGTCTACGATCAGATCGGAGGAGAGAACTTCATCCGTCTCTTTGACCAGACTTTTTCCATTTCTCTCTACCAATACGTCAGAAGGTATGAGAATTTTTTTATGACGCAGGAGCGCGCTCACTCGCCCTTTGAAATTGCCGGTAAACGATCTACCGATCTCATGTCCTTCTGCCTTAAAGAGCACATTAGCCAGAGCACCGCCTACAAACACAGTGTCCGCGATACTCAGGTACTTTTTAATAAGAGGGATTTTTGTCTCAAGTTTCGCACCGCCTACAATGAGCACAAACGGCCGCAATGGACGGAATGTCGCAGATAGATGCTTGAGTTCTTCTTCAAAGAGAAACCCGATATAGCAGGGAAGGAGTTTGGGAACACCGACAATGGAAGCGTGGTGGCGATGCGACGCTGAAAACGCGTCATTGACATATACATCCGCAAGCTCCGCCAAATGTTTCGCATAGACCTTGTTATTTTTCGTTTCGCCGAGATCTCTGCGCACGTTTTCCAACACGATGACTGTTCCATTTTTCATGTTATCAATAATGGTCCGGAGTTTCTCTTTTACTTGTTCGGGTATGAAACCAACTCTTACATAGGTACTGAGATGGCGCGCTACCGGCTCTAGCGTGTCTTTACGGTCTCTTCCGATATGACTTATGATGATGACGCGCGCACCGCATTTTTTTAAGTACTTGATCGTGGGAAGCGATTTTATGATGCGGAAGTCGTCAACAACACGCCCGTTCTTTATCGGAACGTTTAAATCAAGACGCAACAGCACGCGTTTGCCTCTGAGGTCCTTGATATCTTTTATGTGCGGGAGTTCTGGTATGCCGCGTACAATGTGTGGAGGTGTTTTCATAATACTAGTGCTTATGAGCGATCGGCTTCTCTTAATATTTCGGCAAAATGCGCGCCGACGAGACTTGCACGACCCACCAAGAGCCCCTGTACGCCTCCGTGAGCAAGAAACTCGTTTGCATTTTTTTTGTTCACCGACCCGCCGTAGAGGACCGGCATACCCATAGCCATTTTTTTATCGTACATGTCCGCGAGAATTTTCCGTATAAAAAGTGTTGTCTCAAAAGTGCCTTTCGGCGTATCCGCGCTCTTTGCCTCTCTGCCTATCGCCCAGAGCGGCTCGTAGGCGATGATAAGTTTCTCCGCCATCTTCTTCGGCACGCCATTGAGAGCCCGTTCAAGCTCTCCCCGAATAAAATCAAAATAGCGCGCATGTTCATCGCGTTCGCGTTCTCCGACACACAGCACGACATGGAGCCCTTCTTTGAGCGCCGCGAGCGTCTTTTTGTTCACCACTTCGTCAGTTTCGCCTTGCGCTCTTCTCTCCGAGTGTCCGACAATGACATACTTTACCCCAGCTTTGGCAAGCATCGCCGCAGATATTTCCCCCGTGTACGCGCCATTTCTTTCAAAAAAAACATCTTGTGCTCCGATTGCGCAACGATGCCCCGAAACCAGATTTTTTAATTCATTCAAATATATGAAAGGGGGACACACCACGCTCTGTACATTGCGCAAAGTATTCGCCGTTTTTTTGGTGTCGGCAAAAATACGCTTCGCTTCCGTAAGCGAGAGTGGGTTCATCTTCCAGTTGGCAATAACGATTTTTTTGCTATTCATCACTACCATCTTACCATTTAAGCGTTTCTTGTTATAATTGACAAAAGGAATTTCTATTGTGTTTTGGGATATTGCTCCCAAAGAAACGGAAGAAAAAGAAAAAGCGCAGGAGAGCGCTTTTTCCAAAAACTACTGCACCTCTTTCCAGTCGGCTATCGTCCATGACCCGCCGGGGCCCGCCGAAAACAGAAGCGAAGCCAAGCCGGTCTCATAGGTCACTTCCGCAAAGTTAGAAAGATGGACTTTATATCCCGTTACCTCCTTCAAGAGCGCGCTATTTTTTATGTGTATCTCACCATGCGCCGCGTAGAGCAGTAGGTCGCCTTGGGCGCTATTTTCCAGCTCGATCGCTTTTTCAGACCCTCCCTGTTCGGAACTATTGTTCTGGGACACTACCATCACGTAAGAACCACTACCGTTTCCCACAAACGTCGCTGAATTTTGCAGTTCCACCTTGGAACTCGTAGTCCTGTTCGTCGGGTTGTCGGCAATCACCGGCACGCTGACAGTCCCCAGGCTAGGTGAAATACGGACCGTGGCCGTATTTTCTATATTAATGTTCCCAAGAACCCACAGTACGCCTGTAAGTGTGATGGTGGGATTTCCGGTGATATTAACGTCGCAATTGATTTTTACGGGCCCCAAGGTAATGTCGTTTTTAATCTCATACGGGCATGGGAGGTTTTGAATGCCGCCCGCCTCCGCGGCAGCCTCCCATAATCCAATGAGATCATCGGTGATTGGCAAGTCGGCAATCGGCTGATCGGCACTGCCCGGATAGGAGGCGCCACCCACTGTGGTGCCGGAAATGGACTGGTAGTACGCGTCTTTATCAATTTGAGAGTTCGTGATCGTATGGGCATACGCGGAACTTGTGGCATGTATGCTGTTAATGAGCCCCAATGGTCCCGCGGAGATCACATCTCCGCGAATAATATTTGAGTTCGCCCCGATCACCGCACCGCTTGAATAAATGTTGCCGCGCACGCTTGCGTTATTTTCTATCAAGAAGCCGCCGTTTCCCACTTGTACGCCGTAATTGAAAGACGCGCCGGATGAAACGGAGAGGCGCACCTTCACTTTTCGAATGTTGCTTCCGGTGTCGCCCGTTGCAATGATCTCCTTTTCATTACTTCCCACATCAGCGATCGTGGTGGTCGCGCGGGCGCCTAGAAGGGTCAATACTTCCGGGCTTGCAACCTGCATGCCGTTACGCAACCGATAAAAAACATCTTCGGCTGCCGCTTCAGCCAAGAAAAAACTCTGGATGGACCCTGTCGCCTCGCGCGCAAGAGAAATGTCGCGCGCCACCGGAGACGCCAAGCCAAACATGATCGCAAGAGAGATGAAGAGGAAAAACACCACAGACATGAGTACCGCCTGTCCGCCATTTCTGTGTAAAACATTGTTGTTTTTTTTCATCATGGTATATACATTCTTAGTAACTTCCCCGCAGAAGCGCGGTATTGTAGAAACTCCGTGGCGAAGAGGTAGCTACTCGCGTATCACGCAAGGTCATTTCTACTTTGACCGCCTGCACGCTTCCATTGGTAATAAGGCGGAACTTCAAATCTTGTAATTCAATATTTGAAGGCGTAAGCGCACCCGTATCCGCTCCATTCTCTCTCACTCGAAGTCTTCCGTCGCTCACGTAGAACTCAACTGTTTTCGGGAGTCCGGCGCCGTCGCGCGTGTCTAGCGTCAACCGTCCCGGGTTCACATTAAAGGTACTGTTCAAGATCTGCACATTATTTGCCAAGCGAGTTTCCCGGATAACGCGTTCCATGGAAACGAGGGCGGTATTATTGAGATTGCGTTCGGTACGAATTTTTAAAAACGAGCTCGTGGTGATGAGGAGTGAGTTCACGACCACAACGGAAAGAAAAGCAAAAACACCGATATAGATAACCATCTCAAGCAGAGAATACCCTTTCTCTTTTTTTTGCTCGCGGAGTCTTTGTTGGAATATGGTTCTCATCATGTTAAAAAATGTTCACCAAATATGTCGCGGCCGACTCGGTGGTAGTAGCCGACCTTCCGAACCACGATACCGAAACGGTCACCTTCTTCACGTTCGGGTCAAGGGAGCCCGCGCTTGCGATATCGTCATTGCCATCTCGGCGCACGTCTTCCACCACCACGCTCCGCAAGAATGTCCCTCCAATGAATGTTTGTGTGCTTGTGGTCGCCCACGTGCCGCCTGAAAATACCAAATAAATAGGAGAACTTGTTGCGAGACTTCCCACGTTACTCCATCCCGCATCGCGCATGATGCGCGCTGCCTCAAGACCTTCTTCCATCAAAAACCGCGCTTCAATGATACGACCGGTTTCTCTGCTTATGCGAAGAGAATTCTGAAACGTTGAGACCAACCCAAATAACGCAATGGAGATGACGGATGCCCCCACGATGATTTCAACGACTCCGAATCCTTTTTGTTGTCTCTCTCTGTGCATAAACATATTTTATTTAAGAAGCTCTACCGTACCGGTTTGCCCGATCGCGATGGTGCGCGTGCTTGAAGCATTATTCCTTAATGTTAGCACAATTGTGCCAGACTGCGCTGTGGTGCCGACCAACCGATCAAACACAATATCTGTCCCGCCACCACTTAAAGAGATTGTGGAGGCCCGCACAAGGAGAGGCAGAGCGAGTTCTTTGTTGTTGCTGTTTGGTTCGGTAAAAGTTGCTCCTTTAAACAACACGGCTCTGCCCACTTCAAAATGCACTCCGTATTGCGCCGCGTCTTTGGAAGCAATAGTATCCGTGCGCGCTTTATAGAGAAGCGAGATTACTTGCTCTGCCGTGGAGACCAACACCTGACTGTCCCGAAACCGCGCCAAAGGAGAGAACACCACAAGAGAAAGAACCCCGATAACGGCAATCACGATGACCAGTTCCACGACGGTTATTCCTTTCCGGCTTTGAGCGTGCCTCATATGTTAGATATTGTTGAGAAGTGAGTATGTGGGCGAGATCATGGCAATGGCAAAGAAACCGACGACCGCGCCCACCACGATCATGAGGAACGGCTCAATGATCGTGGCCATGTTTTTTGTCGCCTCTTCCACTTCTCCTTCATAAAAATCGGCAATTTCCAAGAGCATCGCGGAGAGTTGCCCCGTCTCCTCCCCGACTTCCATCATCTCACCGACCATGATCGGGTACAAACCTTCCACTTTTATGAAGCTACTGGAGAGTGGGCGCCCTTTCTGGATTCCTTCCTGCGCCTCTGCCACGACTTCTTTGTAGTACGAGTTTTGCAGAACGTCTCGAGTGATGCCGAGCGCCTCAACAATGTCTACTCCCGAAGAGAGGAGCGAGGAGAGCGTGCGCGTCGTGCGTGCGGAATTCGTTTTTTTTACAAGCGTTCCGATTATTGGAATACGGAGAAACGTAAAGTCAAGTCCGCGTTTCCCTTTTTGCGTCCTAAAGAACGCGACGAGTAGGAGAACGAGAGCCGTCAGTCCGAAAAAGATCAGAGCGGTGTGGGCGATGAGCACGTCGCTTACAAAAATAATGGATCGGGTAGAGAGCGGTAACTCCGCGGAGAGTTCCTTAAAGGCGGAGGTGAGCGTGGGAACCACGAATATCATCATGAGCGCTCCCACAATTACCATCGCGATCATAATGATGGCGGGATAGACGAGCGCTCCTTTGATCTTTTTCTGCAAGTTATAACTCTTCTCCATTTGACTGCCGACAAGTTTCAGCGAAGTCGCCAAAGAGCCGGACTCTTCTCCGGCGCGCACCATGGCGACAAAGAGCGATGAAAACGCGCTGGGGTGTTTTTTCATGCTGTCGCCCAAACTGCTTCCTTTTTTTATATCGTCTCCGACGGTACGCAATATTTTTTTAAATTTTTCATTTTTGGTTTGCCGCTCCAGAATATTCATGCCGCGAGAGAGGGAGAGACCCGCATGAACCATGGCGCTTAAATTGCGCGCAAAGATAATTTTATCCTGCATAGTGACACGGCTTAAAAGCGCGTTGATGGAAGCCAGGTTTATGGCAGTATTGCGACCATCCTCCTCGGCAAATATTAAGAGCTTCCCGCTGACCTTCAGCTCTCTGGCAAGATCAAATTTATCTTTCGCTTCAGCGCTGTTTGATATCTTCTCACCGCCTGGGCCTATGGCTTTGTATGTAAAACGCATGATAAGTTTTTATTCTACTCACTAATCACTCTAAACACTTCTTCTATGGTGGTAATCCCTTGGACAGCCAAGAAAATACCATCCTCAAGCATCGTCTTCATGCCTTCTTTTTTTGCCTGATCCTCAATCTCCCCTGCTGTGGCGCCCTTCATGATAAGCCCTTGGACAGCGGGAGATACCTTCAGCACTTCGTGAATACCGATTCTTCCGCTGTAACCGCTCTCACAACTCTCTGATTTTTTTGCCTTATAAAATGGCACCTTCTCCCATGACGCTTTCTGGTCAATGATCTTTTCCTCTTTGAGCTGTGCGAGGAGTTTATCGGTATCTATTTTCTTCGCAAGCGTTTTCTGCTCCGGTTCGCTCAGAAAATATTTCTCACGCGCCTTGCAGAGTTTTCGTACGAGTCGCTGGGCAATAATGACTTTCAGCGTGGAAACAAGGAGGAACGGTTCCATGCCCATATCAAGCAGGCGCGGAATAGCCCCGGCCGCGGAGTTGGTGTGGAGGGTGGAAAGCACTAAGTGTCCCGTCAAAGACGCATTCACGGCCAAAGACGCCGTCTCGCCGTCGCGGATCTCACCCACCATGATGATGTCAGGGTCTTGGCGCACCAACGCGCGCAGCCCATTTGAGAACGACAAGCCGATCTCGGGCTTTACTTGCGTTTGGTTCACCCGAGGCACCTGATACTCAATAGGGTCTTCAATGGTAGAAATATTGACCTTAGGTGTGTTCAATATATCAAGAATGGAGTAGAGCGTCGTTGTCTTTCCGGAACCTGTTGGTCCTGACGCCAAGATCATTCCCGTTGTATGCTTCATGACCTCATGAATGCGTTCCAGCGCTTCGCCATGAAAGCCGAGACTTTCCAACGTAAAACCTGCCGCGGACTCTTTAAGCAAACGCATAACCGTCTTTTCACCAAAGGCTGTCGGCAGTGTGGAAACACGAAACGCCACGTTTTCTCCATCACTGTCTATTTTGAACCGGCCATCCTGCGGTAAACGTTTTTCATCAAGTTTAAGGTTTGAAAGTACCTTAATACGGGCAGTGATGCCGGAGGCAACGTTCTTTGGCAACACCATGGCATCATGTAAAATACCATCTATCCGATACCGTATCATCAATTCACGCTCTTGCGGCTCTATGTGAATGTCGGAAGCGTTTTGCACGATCGCGTGCTTGAGCAGGGTGTCAACGATGGTAACGACCGGCAGGTCTTCAGCGAGTTTTTTCAACTCCTTCTCCGAAGCCTCTTCTCCTTGTTCGCTCTCCGGTGCTGCCCCGAGCGCGCTTGCTTCTTTTTGAATGATATCCCCAAACTCCGCCTTCAGGCTTTTCTGGTACTGCAGAAGCGCGTTCTTAATGGATTCTTGGTCGGTCAGACGCGGGAGGATCTTCAGTCCCACTTTCTTTTTTACAAAATCAATGGCGGCAAGATCATCGGTATCAAGCATCGCAACTTCCAAAGAATCATCTGTTTTTTTGAACGCGATGATGTTGTGTCTTCGCGCGATCGGCTCGGGAATAAGCGCTAAGGTGGAAAAATCTATCTTATGGTCTTTGAAATTAATGAACGGAATTCCCAGCACGTATGCTTCCATGCGCCGCAGGTCATCCTCGGAGATATGGCCGTCGCCCAAAAGCACCTGCTTGAGCGAAATATTCTTTTCCCGCGCGTCTTCCTCGGCGCGAGAAAGGTCGGTCTCCGACAAAAGACCGGAATCCACAATAAATTTTTTTAATTGATCTGTTTCAACGCGCACAGTGGTACTATTAACTTAATTGAACAACACTTCTTATGTTCATTATACCAAACTAATCAAAAGAAAGGGGATATATGTGTGTAAAAAACAACACCGTTTCAAACGGTGTTGTTTTTTACTTTGTGATTATCGCGACTTTAATGTTTCTACTTCTTGCTTCAGTGTTTCAATTTGCGTTTGCTGTTCTTTCACGGCTTCTATCAAGAGTGGGACAAGCTTGGTGTAATCAACGCGCTTGTAGCCGTCAGCGCCTTCCGACACCGCTTCCGGCAACACTTTCTCCACATCTTGGGCGATCACGCCAACTTCGCGGGGAACACCCTGTGCTTTATCCTTCATGTTGTAATATACACCATTGATCTGCTCAAGTTTTGGCAACGCGCCGGTAATAGCAATGATGTTTTCTTTCAGTCGTTCGTCGGAAATATCATAAATACCGCCCCAGTAGGCAATGTCGCCTCCCACCTCCAGATTATAACCCGGGTTGGTGGTATTGATGCCGACATAGCCGTTATTGCGCGTAAGTGTCATCACTGCCGTCGGCGACGCAGAGGCGTTGTAGCGGTCAAAATAAAGATTGTTGTCGTTTGCGTTATAGCGAGTGCCCATACCATAAATTGAATCTTCCATGAACTTGACTCCGTTCTCAAAGCCGTTTTCGGTCCAGAGCGTCAAGTATCGGTCAGCCGCAGTGCCATCCTGTCCCACTTCCACATTACCGTCGTAGTAAATCCCCGAACCGCTGGAAGTCCACTGGCCTCCACCGCCTCCGCCCGCGCATGAACCTCCACAAGTAATATCGCCGGTCGCGTAGATGTCGCCGACGACACGGAGCGCCTCCGCCGGTGTTGTATTTATGTCTGTGTTAATGCCCACCCTGCCAAGACGATGTACGGTAAGTATTGGTTGATATCCTTCACAGGTGCCCACGCCATAGCCGCTCGGGCACGGATCATCACCCACGCCAACACTGAAATGGTTGTTAGCATATGGATCTCGGTCCGAATCGAAACGGATCATCATGTCGTGAGCGCTTTCCCAGTTAAATACCGGGTAGGGATCAGACGGATAGTAAGGACTCTGTATTGTCCCCAGCCAATTCCACTGAGGGTTGAACATAATTCTTGGAAACAAAAAAGGAGACTCGCCATTGTTGGGATCATCAAGAGAGATGTCTCCATTCACATGGAGCTTAGCTTGAGGGTTTTCTATGCCAATACCCACATCCCCACTAAAGTAACCTCCACCCGTCGTGCCGAAAAAACTCGCCCAGATGCCGCCTGTTTTTGTCTGACTCGTCGCACCCACGTTGATCGGCGCTTCTGGGTTGTTTGCCGTTGGCGCAGACACAGGCGGGGCCCACGCGGCAGAGGCGAAACTCACCCCGGCACCGACAAGTGCGGTCAAAACAAATATTTTTACCATATTTGTGGCATTGGATCGCGTTATTTTTCTGGTTGCAGATAATTTCATCTTTTTGGTCGCAATGACTATTGTTATATGTTACTAATAAATACTCTCTCTTTGGTCCTCATCAATATTTTATCCTTTCCCCTTCATCAGACCTCTCGTGTGTTGTGGGGGAATTATTGAAATTCGTTTCTATTTTCTTCTTTTTCTCTTCCAAAGAAGCATTGACCGATAGAGCAGCACCGCCACTGACTGATTCTTCAATTTGGCGTTTTTCTTCACCTGAAAGATTGGTTTTTGTTGTAGCACCGCTTATTTGTTCATTCGTGCCATTTTCTTCGTTCCCGAAAAACAGCCCGATGGACGAAACAACGCCGATCACCAAGAGAAGAGCTCCTACGATGTACGCGCTCTTTATTAAATTATGTTCATTTTCTTTTTCCATGATAATTATTTTAGGTTCTAAGTATTAAAATTCTTCAAATTTTGTTTCAAGCACTTTGGCGCCCAATATGACATCAAGCAGTCGGTTTAATGTCGGCGTCCCTCCCGAGCCCTTAACCGCAACAGTGTAATTACCCTCCGTGAGCACTCTTGTGATATCAACATATAAGGTTGAGGTCGCATAATTCCCCCCGCCGAGGTATTCCAATGTTGAATCAGAGAAGGTAAATGTCATGCCGAGAGTCGCCGGGTCAACGAGCTGGTTGTTGGGATCCTTCACACTATCAATAGAGAGTGTGATGGTGTCCGTGAATGCCCCTATGGGTGTTGCCGATATGGTTGTCTTGCTGGAAACTTCCGGCTTGTCCGCGACAAAGGTGATATTCAGATTATTTGACCTTGCGAGCGAGAAAGAGGTGCTCACGCAATCCGATGGGCAGGAAAGGCTGTCCTCGCCGATACCCGGTTCACAGAGGGCATTTGCACTGCAAACCGGCTGGTTGATATTGACCTCACTCCCCGCATATCCGTTAAACTTGAGCCATCCAACAACAGCGTCTCCCCATGCATATCCCTCAAATATCTTATTTTGCGGGTCATTTTGATTCAAAACGATCTCAATCCCGTATGTGGGCCCATTCAAACTGATCCAGCCGTCCCACCCGTCGGTGCGGTCGCCAGCCGTACAATTACCATTCGCCGAACCCGCGCACACTCGCGCCCAACCATACATAGTACCCACTACCGGATCAACCCACGCCTTGCAAGTGCCCGAGGGACATCCCGCGAGTTCGCTCTCATTAAAGCTTATCCAGCCGATATTATTATTCCACGCGTATCCCGAAAGAGTGCCGTTTGAAGCAAGATCAACACCGTAATCCACCGCACCGCAGGTGCTCTCATTCTCGCAACTCATGCTCACCCAGCCGACATTGGCGCTCCACGCGTACCCACCCATGCTATGCGGCGCGGCCGCTCTCACCTCTTTGTTTTTCGTGCCGTCAATAAATACGCCGGCAACTAATACGAGCAAAAGACCCAGAACAAAAAAAGAAGCTTTCTTCACCATATATACATTCATTGTACTGGAAAAACGTATGCCATAAAAATAAAAGTGTGGATAACTATCTGTTTCCAAAAAATATATCCGTGATAGCCGCGTCAGCCAAAAATCCTGCGTCACAAAAAAGTCCCGCAAAAGCGGGACTTTTTTGTATTGTCGCGGAGCGCTGTTTAAAACTCTTTGAAATTGGGGTCAATGACCGTCACTCCCATAGTGATGTCTACCGACCTCGTGATGCCTCCGCCGGAGGCTAGAACCGTAATCGTGTAGTTGCGTTGCTCTGTGTTTCCCGGCGCAGTGACGGTGAAGAGCGAGCCGATAGAGTATCCGCCTGTGTCCAAGGTTTTAGGCGTGAAGTTGTAGACGGCTCCCGGGAGTGCGGGTTGTATATTGGAAACAGAGAACGTAACCGGTTGAGAGAATGAGAGTCGGCGGTCTACCGTGAGCGTGGTGGCGCTAGACTTTGCAGGTTTTCCTTTGACCACGGTCACTTTGAGGTTCCCGGTGTTGTTCAAGAAGAATGTGGGCTGTACCTGCACGCGGACCTGTTGAGAGACGGAACCATAGGAACCGGAACATTCCAGACCGTAGGTGGTGGTGCTGATGAGATCGCCCGTCCACTCTTCTCCCGAGGTGTCTTTCCCTCCACCCCAGCCACCGGAAGCAGAGCAGGAATTGACGTTTTGAGAATCCCACCGGAGCGTGGTGCCCGAGTCGTAGGCAACCGAGTCGGAATCCGCCCAGAAGTTAAGGAGGGGGTTTCGTGACGCGTCAATGGTGATCGTCGTGGAGCGAGTCAGCGAGTCGCCGCTGTTGTTCTCGCAGGTGAGCGAGTAGGTGGTGTCGGAGTTGAGGGAAGCCGTGTCTTCTTGATCGTTCGTTCCCTTACCGCCGGACCACGGACCGCCATTGGCATAACAAGAGTCGGCATTTTGGGTGCTCCAGTAGAGCGTAGAGCTCTGGCCTTGCGCGATGATGTCCGGATCGGCATAGAAATTGATATTGAGACCGGAGCCTGGGGTGTAGTCGCATGAACCGTCGTCTATGGTTGCGCTCGGATTGTAGTTACTTGCGCCAGAGTCGGTACAGCCGTACATATCGGTTCCCACTTGGATAAAGACGGAGTCGGTGAGTGTGCCGCCTTGGTTGTCGTCGCAGGTAATGCGGAATGTGGTGTCATTGGAGAGAGCGCCCGTCCATTCATCACCCGAGGTGTCTTTCCCTCCATCCCAACCTCCGGAGGCGGAGCAGTTGGATGCGTCTCGAGAACTCCAGCGAAGCGTGGTACCGTCACCGGTCGTCACGGAATAGTTGTCTGCCCAGAGGGAGACGTATGCTCCGTCAGCCGGAGGAGGCTCGGAGCCGACGGTGATGTACGCCGAGGATTGGGCGGAGGCGCTTCCTCCGTTGCTACAGGAATTGGAACAAGAGAGAGAGAATGAGCGCGAGTTGGTTAAAGAGCCTGTACCTCGCGATCCGGAAGTACCGACACCCTCACCGTCCAGAGTGCAGGAGGTGGCGTTTGTGGCGCTCCACGAGAGTGTCGCTTCTCCTCCATAATCAACATAATCGGGATTTACAGAAAAGGAGATGTCAGGTGGCGCGCAGTAACCGGGATCGGGAGGAGGGGGTGGGGGCGGAGGAGGGGGTGGTGGAGGTACACCGCCCGCTACCGTGAATTGAACGTCAATACTTGCTTCAGCACTTGTCCACTCAGGGGGCCACGGCGGAACCGGAAATGGCACATCTTGATATTTTACACAACCATAGGGAACATTCACTCCCAGCACTTTTTTGTAACATATGCCCGGATAGGGTACCGATATGTAGTGCTGAACCAATTCATATTTTTTTGTCAGCGCGTAAAATCTGATGGCATAGGTGCCGGGTGTTGTCGGGGCATTAAAGACCGCTGAACCCGTGGAGGTTATATTACCGAAAGTTATCCTCTCCTTATTAATAAGCACCGCGCTGGGAGCATTTGGCCATGTATTGGAAACACAGGGTGGCGTAAACTTACCGCCACACCCAGGAGGACCTGACACCCCCACTCCGGTTGCGGTAAGATATAGATCCCCGTAAAACACGACTAAAGGATCCCATCCGGCCGCCTTTGCGAAGCCGTCCACGC
The DNA here is from genome assembly GCA_038063375.1 of Patescibacteria group bacterium. Lineage (NCBI taxonomy): Bacteria > Patescibacteria group bacterium. Next base: position 1,947 of record JBBTVG010000004.1, on the reverse strand, counting down.
TCACCGTATTGCTACCGGAATCGTAATTAGCGCTTACTATATAATACGAACTGCCCGCATCCAGTGTCTCCGCTTTGGTATTGCCGGGCATCACGCTAAAGACCGCGACTGCGACCATAAAGAAAAGGAACGATTTCATAAGCGAGGCGGTTTCATTTTTTTTCATTTTTTCATACACGATAATGATAAGAGCGAGGAGAGTGAGCGCGATAACGATGCCGAATGCAATCGTATTGGAAGAAAAGGGCTGGGTACTCGGGCTTTTACCTTCCAAGACAACCCGCTTCTGGTCTAGGGTATTTCCCTGGTCATCGCTCAAGGTGACCGTAATGACCGGCTGTGGACAGTCGGTAATAATGAGAGGTTCGTAGGTGAAAAAACCGCCTTTGTTGTTTTTCCCCTCATTCTGCCCCTTGAGAGGGTTAATGGGAGCGATACAATCCGCGCCACTTCGCATGTCAGTCATAGAGATATCGGTGTACACCGCCTCAATCGGTGTCCCACCCTTGCGCGAGCCGGAGAAAGAGTCTGCCGATGGAGTCCACGAAAGGGATATTTCCGCCACATCGTTCTTTGCATACTGGCTTTTCTGTGTAGAAACACTCTGGATGGTGGCGGATACACCGTGAATAAAGTAGCGAAGTTGCGCCGTGTTGGACAACACGGTGTTTTGGTCGTTTACCAAGGCCATGGTGATATTGTACGCTTGCGGTTTTGTTGCTTCAGGAAGCTTCCATGCCACGGCAACTGTTTTGCCGGGCGCTATAGTGAAAGCGGTGTTGTCCGGCTGTTTGAGAAGTATGAAACGACCGAAGATACTGCGATAAAATGTCTTGAAATACGGAGTGATGGTGGCTGCCTTCTTGAGCGAGCTCGTGACCTTACAGTGAACCGTCAAATCTTCACGGGGCAGTATGTCAACACCTTTGATTGGGTCATAGGTGATGTTTTTTTCACCCGAAACGGAAAGATAGCATTCTGAAATATTCAGGTACTCCCCTGTACCGCGGAGTTCCATACTCCCTGCTGATGCGACAGTAAGGATTACACCGTTTGTGTTGGCGAGAGTGATCAGCACTTCATACGTGCCGTTCAAATAGGTAGGAACAAAATAGACAATGTCTTTTTTGACCGTTTGATCCTCTCCAAGAGACCATACTTCGTTGCCTACATACTGTTCAACAGAAACATATCCCCCTTCCTTCTTTTCAAGAAGTTCTATCTGATATTTCACCTCCGGCTGGGTGCCCTCTCCATTTGCAACGTCAAAGGAAATGTTTATTTTGGATTCCGCTTGAGGCATGACACGCGCATTGGAAATAGAAACCTGTGATTCCACAAGTTCTCGTGTCGTAGTTGCGGCGCTTGTCTGTGCGGTGATTGGAGCCACCTCCGCCGTGGGTTTTTCCGAAACGATGACCGGGTCGGCGTTTTGCGCAAAGACTGGAACAACGAAACTGCCGAGTGTGAGAAAAAGTGCTATCAAAAGAGAAGTACGAATATAATGCATGGCGTTATTTGGGCGTATAAAAAATGAATAAAGAAAAAGCAAGAAAAATTAACTCTTCGCATATTCATTATATCAAGAGAGAAGCTGACATTATATTCCCCATGTGGATAACATCCGCAAACACCCGCGCATGAGTACTTACCTGTTTAAAATGCCAAACAATATCTGGCGCATAATGACGGCGCGCGTTTCCTGAAAGTTCTTTTGACGCTCTGCTATGTCCCCCGAAAGGAACGCGTTGAGGTCCATGCCTGTGTCTCCGAACATGCTCCTATTGATGTGCGAGAGCGTGATGGCGCGCAGGTCGCGGTCGCCTGTGGAGCCCTCATCAGAGCTTGTCACGACAATTCCAATAAGTTTGCCGGTAGCCATGCTGAAAACTCCGCCGCCGGAAGATCCTTTTTGCGCGACAACACTCCCTCCCGTGGATAAGAGAT